>JAVBPP010000058.1:0-24063 GCA_031549535.1 Oscillospiraceae bacterium | reverse complement strand
TGTATGCGTTTTATTTCCGGCACATCCGCTTCCTACGGCGCGATGGCCTCAGCTTTACGGGAACAGATGATTCGCAACCAAACACTTTCCACCAAAACCGTGGAGGAGGAGGACGCGGTTCCCTTTAACCTCAGTTTACTTGGGACAGCGGATCAAAAGCTGTTTACTGTGAAAGGAAAAACCTTTGCCCCGCTGCAAACCCTAACCACCTTGGAACAGGCGCAAACCGTTGTGGAGCGCTTGAAGGGCAAGGGTGTAGACAACTTGAATCTGCGATACATCGGGGCGTTTTCCGGCTTGGGCGCCAATACGGACGCAGCTAGTGCTTCCATACGCTGGCGTGTTGGCGGAACTGCCGCCTACGCGGATTTGCAAAACTATATTCATGCCCAAAATATGGAGTTATACTTAGATTTTAGCCTGCTTTCGCGCGGGATTGTTACGGCGGACAAGGAAGAAAACGCCCTCACGCTCACAGGCGAAACTATGAAAATCGAAGTAAGCGGCAGCAGCACGCCGGTGTTACAGGCACAGGGGGAATCGGTGACGCTGCGCGCCATGCATCGACTGGAATCCGCGGTGATTCGTATTCTGGCCAAGCTACGCAACCTGAACCCGTCCGGGATATGCTTAAATGATGCCGGAAACACCTTGTATGCGGACTACAGCGGAACTGGATTCAACCGCCAGGCCGCGGCGCAGGAGATGCGCGAGCAGGTGACAGCCCTTTCCACGAACCGTAAACTGATGGTGACGGACGGTAATTTGTATTTGTTAAAAAATGCGTCGATTGTCACTGATATACCGCTGCATACTGCAATTAAAACGAATAACGCCTATCAAGAGGTTCCGTTTTTGCAGATGGTGCTGCATGGCATTGTTGATTATTCCGGCAGCGCAATTAATTACAGCGAGGACAGAACCCGGGAGATGCTGCGCGCGGTGGAATTCGGCGCATATCCGAACTATGAGTGGTGTTATGAGGAAACACAGGGGAAGGCTGCAGCCGCGGATCCGCTCTTCTATGAGGATTGGCTGCAGGAGGCTTCAGACTATTATAAAAACGTAAACAAGGCGCTGGACGGTCTGCGCGGTGAGCGGATTGTCAGCTATACGCAGGTGCAGCAGCAGCTGTTTTGTACCGAATATGAGAGCGGGGCGAGGATTTATGTCAATTATTCTGAGAAGGATATCAGCTATAACGGGCTGACGATTGAGAGCCAACAGTTTTTGCGCGTCAACTAACAATAAAACCCAGGAGGTTGTTCAAATGCCATATATTCAAACCGTATGCAATGTTCCGATTCAAAAAGAAACTGAGCAACAGCTGAAAGAAAAGCTGGGGCAGGCAATCGCCATCATTCCGGGCAAAAGCGAAGCCTGGCTGATGCTGGCGTTTCAACCGGACACTGCCATGTATTTTCGCGGGGATGCGCAGCCCATGGTATATTGCGAAGTGAGCCTGTTTGGCAGCACAAGCGATGCTGTCTATGAAAACCTAACGAAAGAACTGACAGATATTTATACAGCCCTGTTACCTGTGAGCGCGGATCATGTCTATGTTAAGTACGAAGAGGCTGCGCACTGGGGCTGGAACGGCACGAATTTCTGATATGTCCAAACGAAAGCATGAACTGGTTTTGGCTGCACTGGCATTGCTGGTCTTTGCCGGCGTTGTTGTTGTGTCCGCCATTCGTGTGCCGCCCCTGCAGCCCGCAAAGCCAAGCGTCACGCAGTCACAAAGCGGCAGCTCAACCGTCTCTGGCGAAAGCCGGAGTGCGGCGTCAAGCACGGGGAAGCAAACACAGGCGGTACAGGCAAAAACGGACGGCAAAATTAACCTGAACACGGCCAGTCACGCACAGCTCATGACCCTGCCGGGTATCGGTGAGGTAAAGGCGCAGGCAATCGTGGATTACCGCGCGCGCAACGGCAGCTTTCTGCGCGTGGAGGATTTGGACGCCGTCGCCGGGATAGGCCCCGCGACAATTGAAAAATTACGCAGCTTGGTCGTAGTGGAATAAAAGGATGGAAATGCATGCGGAAACGCTCACAAAATAATCAAGAGGCTATGCGCCTGTTTTGGCTTTGCTGGTTGGCATATACGGTAGTGTATATCGGCAGAAAAAACCTTTCTGTATGCCTGCCGGAGATGATACAGGACGGTGTGACGGATAAAATAATGGGCGGTGCAATCGGCACCGGCTTTTTAATTTGTTATGCCATCGGGCAGCTCACAGGCGGCGTGCTGGGCGACCGCTTTTCACCGCGCACCATGCTTTCCCTGGGGCTGTTTGGCTGCGGCTGCGTCAATCTGCTCATGGGGGTCAACAGCGTCCCCTGGTTGTTTGTGTTGCTCTGGTGCTGTAACGGTCTGTTTGCATCCCTGCTCTGGCCCACGGTGATTCGCTGCCTTTCGCAAGGGATACCATCGGATTTGCGTGGCAAAACAGGGGGCTGGATTTCCTCCACCATTCCGGCCGGTTCTCTGCTGTCTTACCTCGTGAGCGCCCTGTGCCTGCAACTTGCAGGCTGGCGCACGGTGTTTCTGGTCTGCGGCACTATCGTGCTCTTAGCTTCTTTCGTGGAATATTTTGGGGTTGGAGCACTGCGAGATTTTCAAGAAAGCGTTCGGCAGGAAAAGCAGCAGCGTCTGGCTCCGCAATTGCAAAAAGAGCCGGCAAAAAAAAGCGCTTTCCTGCTCTTGCTGCTTTCGGCCGGTGTTCCCTTTATGATTCTTGGCGCGGTCAACAACGGGGCTCTGAAGGATGGCTTTGATTTTTGGATTCCCACCTATATTACGGAGAGCTTTGGCATCAAAGCCTCGCTGACCTCGCTTTTAACCGGCATTATGCCCCTTGTGAATCTATTGGGTGTTTATATCGCAAAAGGAATGGACGGCAAATTCTTCCGCAACGAACTTGCAACCTGCGGCGCAATGTTCGGCATCAGTGCGGCGGCCATGGTTCCGCTGTGCTTGATTACCGCCTCGGAAAAAACGCAGGGGAGTGCAGTGCAGCTGGCGCTGAGCGTTAGCATCATCGCCCTGGTGAGTACTCTGATGCTGGGACTGAATTCTCAGTTGTTGACCTTTATTCCCTTCTATTTTGGAAAAATAGGAAAAGCCGCAACCGTAACGGGTATTTTGAATGCTTCTTCTTACGCGGCTGCGGCGCTTTCAGACTTTTTGGCGGGGGTTCTCTCCAAGCAATACGGCTGGACCGTTACACTGTATGCCTTTTTATCTACGGCAGTGCTCGGCACGGTGGTATGCCTTGCGGGAGCGCGCAGATGGAAAAATAGACGGGGGAGGATTGCATAAGGGCAGCTCCAACTCCCGCTCCCATTCCAGAATAGGTCGATAATGCAAATTCGGGAGATTTCATTGGAGAAAAACAAAAATTACTCTTGACTTTTCTTGCCCTACGCCCTATAATCATCTAGGAATTTGTCAAACAATTGCATAACGCCGTGGGGGTGTAGCTCAGTTGGGAGAGCGTTCGGTTCGCATCCGAGAGGTCAGGGGTTCGAATCCCCTCATCTCCACCACATCAATCACGTCTAACGTGATACAAACGGCAGGCATGGTTTGCCGCCGAAAAGCAGTCCTTCGGGGCGGCTTTTTGCGTTTTAGGGAATAATCAAGTTGTTTCTGCCATTCTGTGGGCTCAAATTGTCTCTTAAAGGGATGGTGATAAAAATGCTTTCACTCAGTGAGTTGAAGCAAATACAATTAAGCCGTCAGCATTTGACCGAGCGGGCGGATAAGCGTACTGTTTGCCGCGACTTAAACGGCTTTCAAGCTCAGTTTACGGTAAATGTTGCACACTCGCTTCGAATCCGCTGCAACGAAAAAATTGAAAAGGATTGTTTTGGCAGCAATCTGGTTAAAAATTGGACCATTCGCGGTACGGTTCATGTGTTTAATCAAGAAGATATGCCGGTATATTAATATCAAGATGAGAGCAATCCCTACCTAAGCCATGATTGGGGTAATACAGTATTATGTGCGCAACGTAATTGCAAAATACACCCTGACAGATTGGAATACATCGCAAAATTTATAGTTGATTTGTGACTATACTATCAATTATATAGGCGTGTGCGCACCGCACCGTTCCACGGTTCGAATGGCGTACATCCAAACAAAAAAACTGCTGAAACTTGTCAGCAGTTTTTTTGTTTATGCTTTTTGTCTTTTTATTCAACCTGCGGCAGCGCGGCAAAGCCTGCCTGCAGCAGTTCGTCCGAGGGGATGGTATCCGTCATTGTGCCGGCGTGGAAGGAGTCATAGGCTGCCATGTCGAAATAGCCCGTTCCGGTCAGGTTAAACAGGATTGTTTTTGATTCACCGTTTTCCCTGCATTTGATAGCTTCATCTATGGCGGCTTTAATGGCGTGGCTGGATTCCGGAGCGGGGAGCAGCCCCTCGCAGCGTGCAAAGCGGACGGCAGCCTCAAAGATTTCAGTTTGGATATAGCTGCGCGCCTCATCAAGGTATTTATCGTCGTACAGCTTGCTGAGGATGGGGGACATGCCGTGGTAGCGCAGGCCGCCCGCGTGGTGTGGGGTGGGCAGGAATTCGCAACCCAACGTATACATCTTTGCCAGCGGTGTAACCTTGCCGGTGTCGCAGAAATCATAAGCGTACTTGCCGCGCGTGAGTGAGGGGCAGGAGGCCGGCTCTACTGCGATGAAGTAAGGGTTCGCCTTGCCCAACAGCTTATCCTGCATATAGGGCGCGATAAAGCCGCCCAAATTGGATCCGCCGCCCGCGCAGCCGATGACGATGTCCGGGTATTCGTCGTAAAGTTCCATTGCCGTTTTGGTTTCCAGGCCAATAATGGTTTGATGCAGCAGCACCTGGTTGAGTACGGAACCCAGCACATAGCGGCGCGTGGGGTCATTCAGTGCAACCTCCACTGCCTCAGAAATTGCGCAGCCCAGAGAGCCGTTTGTGTCCGGGTGCGCGGCAAGGATTTTCCGCCCGACCTCGGTTGTATCACTGGGGCTGGGGATAATGCTCGCGCCGAAGGTCTCCATAATCTGCTTACGCTGAGGCTTTTGATAATAACTGCCCTTGACCATATAAACGCTCAAATCCAGCTTGTAATAGGCGCAGGCCATGGAGAGCGCCGTGCCCCATTGACCCGCTCCCGTTTCCGTTGTCAGCCCCTTCAGCCCCTGCTTTTTGGCATAGTAGGCTTGTGGTATGGCGGAGTTGAGCTTATGGCTGCCGGAGGTATTGTTGCCCTCGAATTTGTAGTAAATCTTCGCAGGGGTGTCCAACTCCTTTTCCAGGCAATAGGCGCGGATTAGCGGGGCAGGACGGCACATTTTATAAAATTCAATAATTTCCTCAGGGATATCAATATAGCGGTCGGTCTGGTTCAGCTCCTGGCGACAAAGCTCATCGCAGAAAATCGGCGCAAGCTCCTCCGGCTTTTCAATCGGCTGCAGTGTTGTGGGATTGAGCATCGGTGCCGGCTGTTCTTTCATGTCCGCCCGCAGGTTGTACCACTGCTTTGGAATATACTCCTCCGGTAGATTGATGCGGTAAGGGATGTTTTTCTTTGACATTGCTGTTTCCTCCTACATTGTTTTGTACGGAGCAAAAGCAAAAAACTCTTGCCCCAAAACATGGGACAAGAGCTGATTCTCCTGCGGTACCACCCAAATTGGCGTAAAACGCCCACTCACTCCGTGCACGAACATGCACGCTTCCTTGCTAACGGGTGAAGTTCCCGTCGAAAACTACTCACAGCCGGGCTGCTTTCGGTTCGCCCTCGTAAGTCCATTCCGTTTGCGCCTGCCTGCCGCAATCCCACCGCCTGCGGCTCTCTGTAAGGTGGTTTGTAAACGTACTACTCTTACTCATCGGTTTGTGGAACCATTTTAAACGCCTGATGCAAAAATGTCAAGAGCTTTTTTGTATGTAGTTTAACCGGTAATGGTAAACGGGCAGACGGCGCGGGAGCAACCGCCCTGGGGGGTGCGCATGGAGCAGCAGAGCTGATGATTACCCGGTGCTAAGAAAAAATTGCACGCGCAAGCCCAGTTGCCGGATGCATCGCAGACAGCGCAGGTCGCCTGCGTGCCGTCCAAATAGATATTACAGCGTGCACAGGGGCGCCCGGTTCCCGTACACAACGTCAGCGCAGGCAGATTTTCTCCGGGGAAAGGGGAGGTGATAGTTATGGGGATTGCATAATCATTAAAACATGACACAGTCAATTCATCCTTTCTCAACAATCTTGGCGGAGTTGTTACCCACTATTACTATATGAAAAATTTGTGCGGTGGTTACTGTGCCGTAATCTGCGCAAGGATATCTGCCGCGCCCATATTGAGTGAGACATTGATTCTGCGTAAAAAGGCTGCGTCAAATTGCCCCGCTGATTGTGTGCCGACATCATATAGCTGCAGCTCAATCCCGTTTTGTTGCAACAGCATGACCTGTTCCCGCGTTTGTGAGCCGTAAGGGTAGGCGAAGAAACGGGGATGGACGCTGCGGAGGTTTTTGTCTAAAACGGTAAACGATTGCTGAATATCCGCCAAAAGTGTTTCGGGGTCTTCTTGCCCGTAAGCGATGTGCCGCGTGCTGTGGCTGTAAACGGTGACCAGGCCGCTTTGTTCCATCCGCCTTGCCTCCCGCCAACTAAAGCAGCTGTTATCCACGGTCATTTTGCCCACCCAGTCGGTCACAACAAAGAGGTCCGCACAGATGCGGTAACGCTTGAGCAGGGGGTAGGCAATGTCATATTGGCTCTGATAGCCGTCATCAAAGGTGATAACGATTGGGTTTTTGGGAAGCAGGAGTTCGCCCTCCATGGCGCGCTGCAGCGTTTCCAGCGAAATAAAGGTAAAGCCGTCGCGCGCAAGCGTGCGCAGATGCTCCTCAAACTGTGCTCTTGTGCAGCTGTATGCCTCATAACCGGGCTTTACCTGTTCTGCAGTTTGAATAAAATCATGGTAGAGCAGAATGGGGACTACAGTGTCGGCCGGTGGAAATTCCGGCTTTGACTGCGTGGGGATACAAGCTACGCAGAACAACAGCGCAAATAAAATGAGCAATAGCAATTGGATGCAGCGCATGATAAGAATCCTTTCCGGTTGTAGTGTAGTTCTGTTAATAGGTTATGGCGGGTTGTGCAGACTTGCCATCCTTTGTGAAAAAAACACACTTTTTGTTTGTCCGAATATGCTGTAGTACCGTGCTTCGGAATTTGAAAGGAAAGGATTTTTTAGAGTGTTTATTCTTTCATTGTGTACAGCCTTCGCCTATGCTGCTGTCTGTGGCTGCATCAGTTTTGCGTGGTATCAGGAAATGAGTGTGTTCTGGGGGGACATACCCGCGGCCTTTCTGGTTGCCTTTGTGGCAATCGTACCCGGCTTCTTGTATATGTTTCTGCTTTCTTCGCTCCTGCGTTTTTGCCCAAAACCGGGGAAAGACCATTGCAGTTACCCGGATCTTACCGTAATGATTCCGGCTTACAATGTCGAGGAGGAGATTGTAGCCTGCATTGAATCTGTGTTTCGTTCCTGCTATAACGGTAAGCTGGAAATTATCGTGGCAAATGACGGTTCCACCGATCAAACAGCAGAAGCTGTAAGAAAAAAATTTTTTAATAGCGTAACATTGCTGGATTTGCCGCACAGGGGAAAGGCGCAAACGCTGAACACGGCTCTGGAACAGGTGCAAACGGACTTGTTTGTAACGCTGGACAGCGATACGATTTTAGAACCGTATGCCCTGCGCAATATTGTCAACACCATGCTGGAAAAGCAATGTGCCGCTGCGGCTGGGACGATTGTGCCTTGTAACAGCAGGGAAAGCTATGCAACAAGGATGCAGACCTGGGATTATACCGTTGGTATTTTTGGTATCAAGCTTTTGCAGTCTGCCTATCATGCAACACTTGTGGCGCAGGGGGCGTTCAGCGCCTACCGGACGCAGGCTGTCCGCAAAGCCGGCGGCTGGCAGGAGAGTGTGGGGGAGGATATTGTGTTGACCTGGGCGCTGCTACGCATGGGCTACCGCACAGCAACCGCACCGCACGCCTTTGCCGCAACCCTTGTTCCGTCTTCCCTGCGCAAACTTTTGCGCCAAAGGCGCCGCTGGGCGCAGGGCATGGTGGAAGGCTTCCGCCACAACCGTGGGCTTGTGTTTGGCGGGCAAGCAAACTATAAAACACGCGTTCTCATCGCATTCAGTGTGCTTTTTCCGCTGATTGACGCGGCGCTTTGTGTGTTTGTTCCGGTAGGGTTGTTTCTTTTACTGCGTGGTTCGTTTTTAATGTTTGGCCCATTGACGCTGCTACTTTTGCCCTTGACACTGCTGTTAATTTGTGTAATCAATTGGAAATTCAAATGCATTTGTAAGAAAGCGGGCTGCTCCTTTGCACGCCGCAGCGTCTGCGGGCTGCTTGGCTATGTGTTCCTGTATCAGCTCCTGCTTGCGCCAGTTTGCATTCTGGGTTATTTGCGTGGCTTGTTTAGCGGGGAAAAGTCTTGGTAGAATTCTTGGATTAAATATAGACTTCTTTTTCAAACTATGCTATTCTGTCAGTTAGAAAAGAAGTCAATTTTTATGGGGGAGTGGTTGCGGACATGGATGAGCTTCAAGATTCTATGATGGAAATTTTTGCGTTTGAAACCAATCAGTTCCTCGAATCGCTGGAAAAAATTTTGATGGAGAGCGAACAGCAGGGTAGCCTGCAGGCCTCTGTGCAGGAAATTTTCCGCATTATGCATACAATTAAAAGCTCCTCCGCCATGATGTCTATGGAGGGGATTTCCCGCCTTGCGCATACGGTGGAGGATTTGTTTTACTATATTCGTGAAAATAAACCGACTGCGGTGGATGAGAAAAAGCTGACAGATATTGTGTTGGACGCGGTGGACTTTATTAAACGCAATATGGACGGCAAGCAGTCGGAGGATCCTGCAAAGCAGATTGCTGCGGTCAATGCCTATTTAGCGCTTCTTAAGTCGGGCGGAGCGGAACAAGAAACGCCCGCCGTGCCCGCGGAGCCGGAAATCAAGCAGGATGAATACCCCTATACCTTTACCGTATTCTTTAAAGAGGGCACACAGATGCTCGCCATGCGTGCGCTGGAAGTGCAGATGAAGCTGCAGCGCATCGTGCGACGGCTGCGCACCGTGCCGGCTGATGTCAGCGAGCAGGACGAAGAAACCCTGCGTAAAGACGGTTTTATTCTTTGTGTAGATGCTGAGCAGGCGGCGGACGAGCTGCTTGCCGGAATCCAGAAATCCCCCTTTGTGCTGCGGGCGGAGGAAAAACAGGAGCTTGCGCAGCCGCAGGCGGCAGCACCGGCGGAAAAGCCGGAGGGGGAAAACGCTTTTGTGGAGCGCCGGCGTGACAGGGACATGAACGGCTTTGTCAGCGTTGCCATCGCCAAGCTGGATCAACTCGTTGACCTTGCGGGGGAAATAACCGTGGCCGAAATGGTGCTTGCCAACCACTTTCGCAGCGGGGACACAGAGCAAACGGAAAAGGCCATTGATTCCATGCGGAAACTGATTCATGAAATTCAGCAGCTGGCGCTGGCCTCGCGCATGGTGCCGTTGACCGATACGTTCCATAAACTCAACCGCCTGCAGCGCGATGTGAGCCGTAAACTCGGCAAAGAAATTCAGTTTGTTACAAACGGCGCGGAGACAGAGGTGGATAAGAGCATGATTGACCTGCTGTTCTCGCCGTTGATGCATATCCTGCGCAATTCTGTGGATCACGGCATCGAAAGTGCCAAGGAGCGCTTGGCCGCCGGGAAGCCGGAGCAGGGCACCGTCACCTTGAGCGCTGCCACAGAGGGGCGCAATGTGCTGCTCACTGTCACGGATGACGGCAGGGGTTTTGACCGGGAGAAAATTTTGCTTAAGGCGTTTTCTATGGGGCTCATCACACAGGAGCAGGGGGATACCCTGAGCGATGAGGAGGTCAACGCGCTGGTATTTATGCCCGGGTTTTCCACCAATACTGAGGTTACAGAATTCTCCGGCCGCGGTGTTGGGATGGATGTTGTAAATGAAAACATGAAAAAAATGGCTGGAAAAATTCTGGCGGAGAGCGTGCAGGGGAAGGGGACGAAAATTACCCTCACGATTCCGTTGACACTTGCCTTGATTGAAGCGGTGGTCTTGCGGGTGGGTACGCAGCGTTGCGTTGTCCCGGTGAGCGCCATGACAGAAATCATCAACGGAGAAGAAGCAGGGGAGCTGCGTTGTATCAACGGCGTGGAAACGCTGCTGCTGCGCGGGGCCTGTTGCCGGGTTGTTCGCCTGTCGGATGTTTACGGCCAACCGCGCAGGGATGCATTTGAGGGCGGAATTTTTATCTTGGTGCAAAGCGAAAGGGAGCGCTATGTGTTGTTTGCGGATGCGGTGGAGGATAGGCTGCATGTTGTTGTTAAGCCCGTACCGCCGCTGCTCAGCGGGGTACGCGGCATCTCGGGTTGCACTATTTTAGGTGACGGGAAAATCAGCTTGATACTGGACACCAATGCCCTGGTAAGAAATAGGATAGAGGAGGCAGCACATGGAAAACCTGGAACTGAAAGATAAATATTTGCTGTTTCAAGCGCAGGACAGCTATTTGCTGCCATTGCAGGAGGTTTTGGAAATCCTGGAGCTGCCGCCCGTGACCGCTGTGCCGGAAACGCCGGAGTATATTGCGGGCGTAACCAATTTGCGGGGGAAGATTTTGCCTGTGGTAGATTTGCGCAAGCGCTTGCAAAAAGAAGACGGCAGCGCGTTGGCGCGCCGCTGCATTGTAGTTGTGGAATTCGAATCCATGCCCCTGGGCTTGATTGTGGACGGGGTGGAGCATATTGTAACGCTGGAAGAAGGCAGTGTCAAACCGCCGCCGCAGGTCGGCACGCACTATGCCCATGTGTTCGTGAAGGCAGTGGGTGTGCTGGAGGATGAGGTTTTTATGATTTTAGACGGCGAAAAGCTCATACACCTGCACGACCTAAGCTTTTTGGAAGATGATCACGCAGAATCGGAGCATGCGCAGGGGATGAAAGGACGGGATGCATAAATGAAAACCATAAAAATGAGGAGCCGCATCTTATTTTTAATCACCATGGCGGTGATGTGCAGCACATTATTCCTTGGCCTGTCCCAATACTTGGAACTCAAACAGGGCGGCGTGGGGCAAGTGCTTCAAAGCAATGCACTTTTACTTGTGGCGGGGATTGTTTTGACGGCGATTTTAAGTGTCACGGTGTATTTGTATATACGCTTGAACCTGTTGCGTAATTTGGCGCAGATCAATGAGCTTGCCAACTCTATTGCGGATGGAAATGTCAATGATTTATCGCGGTTTGAAATTGCAAATTATCAGAAAGAGGATGAAATCGGGGGACTGACTGCCGCGCTTTTACGTCTTGCTGAGGCGCAAAAGAATTTTTCGGAAATCATGGATATCGTTGCGGCTAAAGATTTAACCACAGTATTATCCTCCCGCTCGGAGCAGGACGTAGTCGCCGCCGCACTGGAGAAAATGCTGCATGCGCAGAATGAAACCATTCATAAAATTAACGTTGCCGCCGATAATGTTGCCGAGGCTTCCAAGGCTATGCTCAAATCCGGGGCGTCCCTTTCTAAATCCGCCATTGAACAATCCGGCGCACTGGAAGAAATCACAGCGACCGTTACGGAAATTGCCATTCAGTCCAAGCAGATTTCCGAAAGCTCCTCCAACGCAAAAACTTTTTCTGAGGATATTTCTAAATTTGCCGGCGAAAGCAACGAGCGTATGCGAGACATGCTGCAGTCCATGGAAGCTATCAAGGAGGCCTCGAACGATATTTCCCGCATTATTAAGGTGATTGATGAAATTTCCTTCCAAACGAACATCCTTTCCCTGAATGCTTCGGTTGAGGCAGCCAGGGCAGGGCAGGAGGGCAAGGGTTTTGCCGTTGTCGCCGAAGAGGTGCGCAATCTCGCGGGGCGCAGCGCCAAGGCGGCGAAAGAGACCGAGGAGCTGATTCAGGGCACCATCAACCGTGTTATAGCCGGTGCGGAAATCGCGCAGGAGACCGCGCAGGCCCTGTCAAAAATCTTGGATTCTGTCCGCCAAAATGTGCCGTTGATTGAATCCATCAGCGTGGCAACGGACGAGCAGTATATCGGCATTGAGCAGATGAATCAGGCGCTGGAACAAACCGCCAAACTGACGGAAAAAAACTCACGCTTTGCAGAAGAAAGCGCCATGGCGAGCCAGGAGCTCTCCCTGCAGGCGGAGCTGCTGAAAAATATGGTGGGCGAATACAAAACCGTAGAGCAAACGGGTGTTGAATCGGCATCGTTCCAGAAGCCTGCGGAGAAATTTCCGGAGATTACAATCACAGCGATGCAGCCGCAGCAAAGTGATACCCTGGAAATCAGCTTGAATAACCCGGATTTTGATAAATATTGATATAAAAAGGTTGACTATTTCAGCGGTTCATCCTATACTAGGCGGCAAGGCTTTATGAAAACCCAGCCGGGTTTCAACCGGCTGGGTTTTCTGCGCAATATGCTGTATTATGCTAGAAAGGTCTGATTAACAATGGAACCGCTCAAGATAGCCGCAATCGCCATTTTTGTCGTCACTTATGTGCTGCTGATGGTGCTACCCAAGGTGCGCGCCTATATTGCGTTAGGCGCAGCCGCTGTTTTTGTCATTATTGGCGTCATGCCTGTGGGTGAAGTGCTCACAGCGGTGAACTGGAACGTCATTATGATGATTGCAGGCACCATGGGCACAGTGTTTTTCTTTATTGAATCTAAGATGCCTGCCCTGCTTGCTGATGTGATTATCAATAAAATGCCCAATGTCAAGTGGGCAATTATTGCACTTTCTCTGTTTGCAGGTATCATTTCCGCCTTTGTGGATAATGTTGCAACCGTGTTGATGGTTGCCCCCATTGCGCTCACAATTTCTAAAAAGCTGAACATATCCCCCGTTTCCAGCATTATCGCCATTGCCATCGCTTCCAATCTGCAGGGCGCGGCTACTTTGGTGGGTGATACCACATCCATCTTGCTCGGCGGCGCGGCGGATATGACCTTCTTAGATTTCTTCTGGTTCCTGGGCAAGCCCGGCATGTTCTGGGTGGTGCAGGTTGCGGCGATTGCCTCTACGCTTGTATTGATGTTCATTTTCCGTAAAGACAAGCAATCAATTCACATGGCGGAAAAAACGCAAGTTAGCGATTATGTTCCCACTGTGCTGTTGGTTGGAACAATTTTACTGTTGATTGTTGCATCGTTCCTGGAGAAAAAGCCGGAAAATACGAATGGTTATATCTGCATTGGTGTGTTTGTAATTGGTGTGCTGTATGAGCTGGTGATTAAAAAGAATAAAGCAAATGTCATAGGCTCCTTGAAAGAAATTGACTATTTTACGCTGATGCTGTTGGCCGGTTTATTTATTGTAATCGGCGGACTGACGCAGGTCGGCATCGTCAACGATGTGAGCAACTTCATCTCCGGTATCACAGACAATCTGTTTATCCTGTATACGATTATCGTTTGGGTATCTGTCCTGCTTTCTGCGTTTATCGATAATATCCCCTATATTGCAACCATGCTGCCGGTCATAGAGGCCATGGGCGGCACCTTGGGGGACGTAAAATATGTGCTGTACTTCGGCCTGTTAGCCGGTGCAACGCTCGGCGGTAACTTAACGCCAATCGGTGCCTCTGCCAACATTGCAGGGCTCGGCATCCTGCAGAAAAACGGTTACGAGGTGAAGCCCGCAACTTTTATGAAGATGTCCGTGCCCTTTACACTGGCGGCGGTGTTCACGGGATATATCCTTATCTGGGTATTGTGGAGCTGATACAGGCTCTTATATGATATTACGCGCCCCGGTATTCCCGCGCCAATTCAATCATATTCAAATAATTTTCAATCGGCACATAATCGGGGATGGAGTTGCCGGAGCCGAATGCAATGCCGCCCTTACCCTCGCATTGGCGCAGGGTGTCAAATATGTATTCGCGCATTTCCGCTCTGTCCAGGCGGCATAGGACGCCGGTGTCTATACCGCCGAAGTTGCCGATTTGCGCTCCAAAGCGGTCTACCCACTGGGTAAAGGGCGCAATCTGGTCTTCATTGGAGTGTTTGGCGTTGATGCCGCTGATGCGGATAATATCGTCCATAACGGCCAGTAAATTGCCGCAGGAATGCAGCAAAAACGGCTTGTTGTAGCTGTGCGCAAGCTCCACGATGCGCTTGTATTGCGGCAGAACAAGCTCGCGGATATCCGTGTGTGATATCATGGTGTCGCTCTTATAGCCCAAATCATCTCCCATGCGGCAGACTGCGATGATATCGTGGAATTCACACAAAAAACGCGCCCAAATTCGGTGCAGCGTTTCGCCGATTTTATCAAACAAATCCCGGTAGAGCTGCGGGTCATCGGCGGAAATGTAGCACAAATCCATATAACCGACCAGCTCCTGCACACACTCGAACACGCCATTTCCAACGCCGCCGACAATGCGCATACCCTCCGGCAAGCATTGCCGCATGGCGTTGAAGTGGCGTGTTTTTATTGTGAAATAAAGCTCCTCTAACTCCTCCCAGGGGTAGGCATTAAAATCGCTGCGGTTTTGAATCACGCCTTTGATGTGCCCGCCCAGGGCGCCGCCGCCGGGTAGCACGTTGCCCAGGCACTGCTCAAAGGAGACGCAGTCATAGCCCATCTTCAAGAAAAACGCGCAATAGTTTCGATAATACTCCAAAAGCTCGCTGTCGTCCCCTTGATACAGCGCGGAGAATTCCGTGCCCAAGGCGGCTTCTATACGGCTTTGGTTGATTTGGTGCTCGTACAGCGGCAGGCGTTTTGCGGGTCTGTTCCAGGCTGCGTCAACCAGATTCTGATAGTCCGGCACAAAAGTTTCCATGCGCGTTCATCTCCTACAATGTATTTAAGTCATAGGGCGTTTTTTGATAGACAAAATAGTTCAGCCAGTTGGAAAACAGCAGATTGGCACCGGAGCGCCATGTAACAATGGGCGAGCGCTTTGGGTCGTCCTCCGGGAAATAGTGGTAGGGTACCCGAATGGTAAGCCCCTTATTGATATCCCGAAAATACTCGCTTGCCAGGGTCTCTCGGTCATATTCCGAGTGCCCGGTGGCGAAGAAATTGCGGCAGGCCATGTCGGCAACCAGGTGCACACCGGCTATGTCGGAGTAGGAGAGAATCTGCAAATCCTTCACATAGGCGATATCGCTGCGCCGGATTTCCGTGTGGCGGGAGTGCGGCACATCAAAGCTGTCATCCAGCCCGCGCATGAGCGGGTGGAAGGGGTCGAGGTTGCGATGCGGGAAGATGCCGAACATTTTCTCCTCCAGCGCGTATTTTGGAATGCCGTAATGATAATACAACCCCGCCTGCGCACCCCAGCAGATGTGGAAGGTGGAGGAAACGTTGCTTTTGCTCCATTCCATAATTTCGCAAAGCTCCTGCCAATAATCCACCTGCTCAAAGGGCATATGCTCCACCGGAGCACCGGTGATAATCATACCGTCAAACTTTTGATCCCGCAGCTGGTGAAAGGTCTTGTAAAACGCGAGCATATGTTCTTGCGCCGTGTTTTTTGAGGTGTAGGTCGCGGTTTGCAGCAGCTCCACTTCAATTTGCAGTGGGCTGTTGCTTAGCAGGCGTAACAGCTGCGTTTCTGTCACAGCCTTCGTTGGCATCAGATTGAGGATGACAATGCGCAGCGGGCGGATATCTTGTGTCTGCGCGCGGGCTTCAGTCATTACGAAAATGTTTTCCTGTTCCAGCAACTGGTGCGCGGGCAGGGCATTGTCAATTTTTACAGGCATGGTAGTTGCATTCCTTTATTTCGAATATTTGTAAATATATTTATGCACCGGTTGGCATACACCGTAGCCGATGAATCCGGCAATGATAGCCTCGAACAAGCCGTTGGTTCCCAATACTGTGGCCAGAGCACCCAAAAGCAGGGAATAGGAGATTCCCATAGCCGCGGCGTAAGGTTTGCCGAAAAACAGATAGATAGAGCCAAGAACAAGTGTAGTGTGCAAAACAGTCGAAAGAACGCCGCTGAGCGTGTAGCCCGCAACGCCGCGGAGCTTTGTTTTTTGGAAAGCCCGGAACATGAGGCTCGCAGAAAGGCCCAGCAGGATGCGTGGCAAAAAGCAGATGACGAGACTCCAGAGGCTCCCTTTCGCATCACCGGCGGAATAAAACGGAGTGAACACAAACGCAAAAAGCGGGTTGGGCGGCATAAAGGTCCAAACGATGAAGCTGAACAGGCCGAAGAAAAAGCCCATCAAACTGCCCGCGAGTGGGCCGAGCAGCACTGCCGCCAGAATAACCGGGATGTGGGAAAGCGTGGCGCTGATGACGGAACCGATTTGCAGGGAACCCAGCGGCGTGAAACAGACCACAGCTTCCAGCGCGAGCAGGATAGAGAATTGGACCAGGGTTAACAGTTGCTTCCGGTTTTGGTTGCGTTTTTGCATAATGGGGTTGTTTGCCATAATGTCCTCCTTGCTGCTGCTCCCGTTTCGGGATGCAACGCATGTTTTTTTATGTGATACTAATCCCAAGCAGAACCCTCGATATCTTTGCGGTCTTTTTCGCGCTGTGCTTTGTTGTCCTCCTTGCCGGACAAGAGTCCGGCTGCGTCGTCCGCCGCGCACAACGCGAAAAATCCACGCAAATCTATGCGAGTTTTCTACTTGGAATTAGTATAAACCGTATTACGGCCTTACATCAGGGTTTACAGTTTTTTTCGTAAATCAGCTTTAAGCCGAATAACAGAAGCTCCGGATTTGCTGTGATGCTGCGTTTGCAGCTTTTGATAATTTCGCTGGAGAGGCCGCCGGTTGCAACAATGGATTTCACGGGCAAAGAAAGCTCCGCCTCCATTCTGTCACAAAGGCCGTCCAGCATAGACGCCGTGCCAAACACAACTCCGGACTGCATGCTGTCTAAGGTGTTTTTTCCAATGGCGCTGTTCGGGCTATCCAGCGGAATGCTCGGCAGTTGGGATGTGCGCTTGGAGAGCGCCTCCAAGGAAATGGAAACACCGGGGGCAATCGCGCAGCCGCAGAAGGCGCCGTTTTGGTCAATCACGCTGATTTTTGTCGCGGTGCCAAGGTCAATCACAAGGCAGGGCAACTCATACAGAGCCGCCGCCGCCACGGCGCCGGAAACGAGGTCGGCGCCAACCTGGGCAGGGTTATCCGTTAAAATATTTAAGCCCGTTTTTACACCGGGGCCGAGAATCAGCGGTTTACAGCCGAGCAGCTTTTCAACCGCCAGCGAAAGCTGCATCGTCAGCTCGGGGACGACGGAACTCAGTGCCGCGCCCGTAAACTGTTCCGGTTTTTGCCCGTTGAGTGCAAAAACATCCAGCAATTCAATGGCATATTGATCTTGCGTACGGGCACGGTCCGTCGCGAGCCGGGCGACAAAGGCCGGGACGTCGCTATCCTTGGCGTAAGCGCCCAAAGTCACATTGGTGTTGCCGATATCAATTGTGAGCAGCATGGAATCCCCCCAAAATACGTTCTTTTTATCATAACAAATTTAAAGGAATCTGTCAAAATCAACTTGCAATCAAATGGCAATGTGGTACAATATTACTCCTGCATCAAATAGTAGCACGGGTTTTGCGGGATAAAATCCCATACAGCAAAGCATTTCATCCCGCAAAACCCGCGACTGTTACATGCAGGAGTAATATTAGCAAAAAAACAGGAAAAAAGCAAGGAAGGTGCAGCATGGCAAAAGTAAAACTGAAGGCGGGCGTCGAAAAGATGCAAAAGCTCGGTGTTGTGGGTGAGTTCAAAAAGTTTATTCTGCGCGGCAATGTGATAGATTTGGCGGTTGGCGTAATTATCGGCGGCGCATTTCAAAAAATTGTGACCTCTGTGGTGAACGATGTGTTCATGCCTTTTGTGAGCCTGATTACCAAGCTGGTGGCCAAGCAGGGGATTGCGTTTACAGATTGGTTTGTCGCCTTAGACGGCACAAATTATGCAACGCTGAAGCAGGCGAAAGCCGCGAATGCGATTACACTGAATTATGGCAACCTGCTTTCGAATGTGATAGACTTCCTTGTGATGGCCATCGTTATCTTTCTGCTGGTCAAAGGGCTGAACAAGCTTTCGGATATCCGCAAAAAGGAGCCGGAGCCGGCAGCGCCGACGGAGAAGGACTGCCCCTATTGCCTAAGCAAGGTTCCGCTCGGAGCCGTTCGTTGCGCGCACTGCACATCGGAGCTGCCGCAGCAAAAACAGGAGGCGTAAAACGATGAAAATTGGATTTATCGGTGTGGGAAACCAGGCTACGGCGATGCTGCGCGGCATGGCACGCACCCAAAGCATCGCCATGCAGGATGTCTATGCCTTTGATATTGATACAGTGCGCCTGGAGGAAACCGCGCGGGAGTTGGGCTTTCATGCCTGCACGGACGCGGCTTCGGTTCTTGCCGCCTGTGACGCGGTGGCCTTTGCGGTGAAGCCGTATCAGATGCAAACCGTGCTGGAACCGCTTGCGGCGCAGATTGCGCAAAGGCAGCTGTTGGTCATCTCCATGGCGGCTGGGACTCCGATTGAAAAACTGGAGGCCTGCCTGCAAAAGGGAACTGCCGTTGCCCGTATTATGCCCAATCAAAACGCCGCTATTGCACAGTCTATCACCGCGCATTGCACAAACGCCCATGTGACGCAGGCGCAAACGCAGATGCTTCGGCTGTTCTGCGCCTCCTTCGGCGAGGAGATGGAGCTGGACGAAGCCTACTTTTCTGCGTTTTTTGTGCTGGCGGGGGCTGGCCCTGCCTTTGCGTTTTTATTTATCGACCAATTAACACGCGCCGGCGTGAAAATCGGCATGAGCCGCGCCCTGGCGCAAAAGGCGGCGGTGCAGACTGTTTTAGGCAGCGCACAGCTGGTTTTAGAGAGCGGCGTACACCCGCAGGAGCTGATTGACCGTGTCTGTTCACCGGGCGGCATCACCATCGCGGGTATTACAGCTCTGCAGGAACACGGCTTTGAACACGCGGTAACCAAGGCGGTAGAGAGCGCGTATTACCGCGATAAATCGATGTAGAGGGGATTTAAAGTTTATGTTGCAAATCAAACTGCTCAGCTCCCTGCCCAAGGTGTTTTCAGATGCAGCGCCGGTGGCGGAACCGCTGCGAACCATCAGCATGCTGTGCAATGAACGCTTGAGTTTTCAAGTGGCGTTATGTTCTGATAGGGAAATTACGCTGCAGCCCGAGGTGGGCGGTGTGTTTGCCCCCTGTGCAGCGCTGAGCCAAGTCTTTGAGCTGCCCAGCGAATATCCCGTGCGTGAGGATTCAGACGATTATTATCTGCGCCGTGAGCCGGGGCTGTTCCCGGATTTACTGCGCCCCGTAACAGGCAACATGACACTGCGTGCGGGCAAGTGGGAGAGCCTGTGGGTGGAGCTTGACCCGAACGGCGCGGTTCCCACAGGGGAGCACATAGTCACAGTACGCTTTTTGCAGGATGGGAACGAGCTGGCAGAGGCGGAATTGGATGTCACTGTAATAGCGGTAGCTTTACCGGAACAGAGCCTGATTTGCACCAATTGGTTTTACTGCGACTGCCTGTCTGATTTTTACGGCGTTCCTGTGTTCAGCGAAGAGCACTGGCGAATTGTGGAAAACTTTATCAAAACTGCCGCGCACCATGGAATCAACATGATTTTGACGCCGCTGTTCACCCCCGCGCTGGATACGGCTGTGGGTGCGCAGCGCCCAACTGTGCAGCTTGTCGATGTTACATACGATGGCAAACAATATCAGTTTGGTTTTGAAAAACTCACCCGTTGGGTAGAGATGTGCGACCGTTGCGGTGTGACGTATTTTGAGCTGTCACATTTATATACCCAGTGGGGCGCAAAGAATGCGCCGAAGATTATGGCCACGGTAAACGGAGAAGAAAAACGCATTTTCGGCTGGGAAACCAGAGCCAACGGCAAGGCGTATAAGGCGTTCCTGACAGAATTTGCGGCTGCGCTGATGCAATACTTGGAGGAGCACGGCATCAAGGAGCGCTGCTATGTTCATGTTTCCGACGAACCGAGTCTGCTGCAGTATCGCTCCTATAAAATGAAGGCGAATTTTATCGAGCAGCTGTTCCCGGGCGTAAAAAGTTTTGATGCACTGTCGGATTTTAAGTTCTATGAGAAAAAGGCCTGTAAAATTCCTGTGCCGAGCAATGACCATGCGGAGCAGTTTGTCGGCAGGGTGCCGGAGTTTTGGGTGTATTATTGCTGCGGGCAGCATAAAGACTATGTATCCAACCGCTTTTTCGCCATGCCGTCCGCGCGTACCAGGGTGTTGGGTTTTCAAATGTATCAAGCGCAGGCGAAGGGATTTTTGCAATGGGGGTATAATTTTTATAATACCCAGCTGTCGAAAGAGAAGATTAGCCCCTTCCAAGTGACGGACAGCGGCAAAGCCTTCCCCTCCGGCGATGGGTTTGTGGTTTATCCCGGAGAGGGTGGGCAGGCGCTGTGTTCCCTGCGGCTGAAAACCTGCTATGAAGCCTATCAAGATCAGCGTGCGCTGCAGCTTTTGGAATCTCTGATTGGCAGAGAGCGAACAGAGCAGCTGCTTAACGCGGGGTTGGAACATCCAATCACCTTCAAGCAATATCCGCATGGAGATGCATGGTTGCTGCAAACAAGGCAACGCATCAATGAAGCTATTGCGCAAGCGGTAGAATAGGGGGAAATCACATGAGTTTTACAAAAACTGTCTGCAAAAAAGCGGGCATCCTGCTTTTGGTTGCTTTCATTTTATTGCTTGGCGGAATGACGTATTTAAATGCGAAATACCTGTTTACGCCGCTGACGCTCCCGGCCGAGGTTTACAGCCATTTAAAGCTAACCCACGCATCCTTCCCCAAACAGGCAACGGTTCTGTTGGAAACGCAAATGGTGCAAACGCCGGACGAGAATACGTCGCCCACTCAGTTGGGCACGAGCGGCGGAAAGGATGCGGCTCGCTTTTTTCAAAAAAACGTGCGCATGCTTGCCGATATTCTGTCGGAATCCAGCTTTGTGAAGGCCGAGCTCGCAAAGGATTTTTACACAGACATTTCTCAGCAAAACCCAATTCTTCGATTAAAGCTTAGCTCCGGGAACGGAGAAATTATCCGTGCCTCCTTTCGCGAAACAGGCTCTTATATTAACATAAACGGCAATTATTATACGTTTTCAGAGAGTCAGCGCGATGATTTGCTGCAATTGTTACAAACGCAGTTTACCGCATTACGAAGAGGGGGATAGCGCTATGAAAAATTCTGGTTTTGCAAAGCTGCTCATTGGGCTGTTGTTTGTTATGCTTCATTTCCGCTACCGCAATTTTGATTTGCTTGCGGATTTTGTGGGTTACGCACTGATTTGGCTGGGCCTTTCCTCACTCTCTGCGTTTACGGTTGCCTTTTTTAAGGCAAAGCCCTTTGTTTCTGTTTTGTTTTTGCTGAGTATTGTGGATCAGCTGCTTCTTTCCGCCGACAAGGCCGAACTGCTGCACGCGGGCTTTTATGCCTGGTTTGGCGATGTTCTGACCCTTGTGTGCAACATCGGCTTTTTGTTGTTCCTGGGTAAGGCTATGGCGGAAATGCTGGAAAAGGCGGGCTATGCAAAGCGGGTGAAGCGGCAGCAAAACAGCAGCGCGCTTATTTTGGCGTCCGTAGTGCTGTCCGCGGTGATTGCCCTGCCGAGCTTTATCACCCTCCCTGTGTATTTGCCCGTGAAAATACCGGTGATGCTGCTTTCGCTCGTCAGTGCCGCCTGGCTGCTCTTGCGTGTCAATCGCTCCCGCAAAGATTTGAAACAATCCACCGTGGCAACCTTTATATAATACTAATTCCAAGCAAAAATCTCGATATCTTTGCGGTCTTTTTCGCGCTGTGCTTTGTTGTCCTCCTTGCTTTACGACAGTAAAGCAGCGTCGTCCGCCGCGCACAACGCAAAAAATCCACGCAAATCTATTCGAGTTTTCTACTTGGAATTAGTATAACGTGCCGTCTGCCATACATTTTTTTGTGTGGCAG
The DNA here is from genome assembly GCA_031549535.1 of Oscillospiraceae bacterium. Lineage (GTDB taxonomy): Bacteria > Bacillota > Clostridia > Oscillospirales > Acutalibacteraceae > JAVBPP01. The sequence continues at coordinate 1,974 of JAVBPP010000058.1, read as the reverse complement.
AATTTTTTGCAAAAACACTTGACTCTCACGTTACGTCATAGTGTAGAGTATGTTTTGGAAGGAGGGAAAAGCTATGAAAACCGTACAGGAGGTTTCTGCCTTATCCGGTGTAAGCGTGCGCACCTTGCACTATTATGATGAAATCGGCTTACTTCCGCCAACAACGCTGAGCGAGGCGGGCTATCGCTTGTATGACGATGCAGCGCTGGAACGTCTGCAGCAAATTTTGTTTTTCCGTGAACTGGATTTCTCGCTGAAGGAGATTCGGCGCGTCATGAAAGAGGAGCGGACTGACAGGCAAAAAACGTTGCGGAACCATAAAAAGCTGCTGCTGCTCAAGCGGGAGCGCTTGGATGGCTTAATCCGCCTTCTGGAAGATACGATGAAAGGAGAAAATACCATGCAATTTGAGGAATTTGATATGAGTGCAATTGAACAGGCCAAGCAGGAATACGCCGAAGAGGTAAAAGAACGCTGGGGCAACACGCAGGCCTACCACGAGAGCGCAAAAAAAACCGCACAATACGGCAAGCGGGAGTGGGCGGAAATCAGCGCGAACAACGACAGAATCTATACCGGTTTTGCGCATTTAGCGAAGGAGGGCGCCGACCCCGCAGAGCAGCCGGCACAGCAGCTGGTAGCCGATTGGCAGGGGAGTATCACCAAATACTTTTACCATTGCAGCGATGAAATCCTTGCCGGATTGGGTGAAATGTATGTTGCGGACGAACGCTTTACAAAAAACATTGATCAATACGGCACAGGAACGGCGCAGTTTATCTCCGACGCCATACGGCATTATTGCAAAAAAGTATAGGCAACAAGCCAGCGCCGTCATTGACAAGCGAACCGTGGCAGTTTACAATAGAAAAAACAGAAACGGGGTTGTGTTATGCAGGCAAAAGATATCATAGATCTGGAGCACTTGCTGCCGTCGGACTTAAATGAGCTGGTGCGCACGGCGGGTGTGATTCAAGAGAATCCGAGCTATTTTACCGACCATTGCCACGGCAAAATTATGGCGACGCTTTTTTATGAGCCGTCTACCCGCACGCAAATGTCCTTTCAAGCGGCCATGCTGCGCCTGGGCGGCAAGCTCATTGGCTTCAACGACCCCGGCAGTTCCTCCGTTTCCAAGGGGGAAAGTCTGAAAGATACCATCCGCGTGGTGAGTAACTATGCAGATGTGATTGTCATCCGAAACGCATTTGAGGGGGCTGCGCTTGCGGCCTCCTTATATTCCCGTTGCCCGGTCATTAACGCGGGGGACGGCGGCCACATGCACCCCACTCAAACCCTCACAGACCTTGTAACGTTGAGCTACGAAAAAGGGCATCTGGATAACTTGACGATTGGCCTGTGCGGCGATAACCGCAACGGCAGAACCGTGCATTCCCTGATGAAGAGCCTTGCAAAATATCAAAATAACCGTTTTGTCATGATTTCCACACCGGAGCTGCGTGTGCCCCAATATTGCATTGACTATCTGGAAGCACACGGCTGCCAATACAGCTTTTCCGAGAGCCTGGAGGAATCCATCGGGGAGCTGGATGTGCTTTATATGACCCGCATTCAAAAGGAGCGCTTTCCCTCGGAGGAGGCCTATCAGGCGCAGAAGGGTGTCTTTGTGCTGGACAGCGAAAAAATGGCGCTCGCAAAACCGGATTTGCGCGTTTTGCACCCGCTGCCGCGCGTGGATGAAATCTCTGTGGATGTGGACGATGACCCGCGTGCAAAATACTTTGAGCAGACGGAATACGGCATGTTTGCACGCATGGCTCTGATTATGCGCATTTTAGAAAATCGCCGCTATCAAGTTCCGGAAAAGCTGGAATCTACCCACAACGCAAAATGCGCCAATATGCGCTGCATCACACAAACGGAGCGCTATCTTCCGGCCTTGTTTGAGGAACAGGGCGATAAATTGATTTGTAAATACTGCGAACATGAGGCTATAAAATAGCAGAAAAGGAT
>JAVBPP010000105.1:0-7674 GCA_031549535.1 Oscillospiraceae bacterium | reverse complement strand
AGACATGAAACTGGTAGTGGCAATTGTAAACAATGACGACGCGGCGGCTGTGGCCGCATCCCTGACGACTGAGGGCTTTTCCATCACAAAGCTTTCCACCACCGGCGGCTTTTTGATGGCGGGGAACACCACCCTGTTAATCGGCGCGGAGGATGAGCAAGTGGACACCATCAAACAGATTATCCGCAAGGGCAGCCAAACCCGCGTCAAGGATGTACCGACCGTGGCGTCCCTGGGCAGCGGCCTGGGTGCGGCGGATGTAAACGCAAAAACCTCCGTCAAAGGCGCAACGGTGTTTGTGTTGGACGTCAACAGCTTTGAGAAGCTGTAAGCGGGTTCTTATCACATGATCCTCAGTGCAAGCCGCCGGACGGATATCCCGGCCTTTTATATGGATTGGCTGCTCAAGCGCCTGCAGGAGGGCTATGTGCTGGTGCGCAATCCCCGGAACGCGCAGCAAATCAGCCGGATATCCCTGCTGCCGGATGTTTTGGACGGCATTGTATTTTGGTCGAAGCATCCCGCACAGCTGATGGCTTGTTTGCCGGAGCTGCAGCGGGTGGCTTTTTATGTGCAGTATACGCTCACGCCCTATGGACAGGACTTGGAGCTGGGACTGCCCGCACAGGCGGAACGCCTTCGGCTGTTTCAGCAACTATCCGCCGCCCTTGGCCCGGAGCGGGTGGTTTGGCGATATGACCCGATTTTATGCAATGCGCACTATACGCAGGCGTTTCACATCCGCGCCTTTCAAACCTTGGCGGAGCAGCTGCACCGCTATACCGACAGCTGCGTAATTAGTTTTGTGGATACGCACTACCGGGGCGTGAAGCGCAATGCGGGGGAGATGGGCTTGACAGAGCTACCTGTGCAGACACGCGCGTATCTGTGCGGAGCGTTTGCAGAAATTGCCCGGGGATACGGCCTGCAGCTTTCCTCCTGTGCGCAGAGACTGGAGGGCATTGCTCCGGCGCGCTGCGTGGATACGGGGCGGCTGGAGAGGCAGCTGGGCTTTGCACTGCACAGCAAACGAGCAGGCGGGCAGCGCCCGGACTGCGGCTGCGCAGAAAGCATAGACATCGGCGTTTATAACAGCTGCCAAAACGGCTGCAAGTATTGTTATGCCAACTATTACTCCGGCACTTAACAGTAGTTAATTTTGCGGGTCGAAATGCTTGGATGTATGGGATTTTGACACGCAAAATTTTTACTACTGTTTGGTGCAGGTGTAATATAATCCCGGGCTGATTGCAGCCACCTGCGCGCAGTACGACCCGGCGTCCCCCCTGCTTTGTTCGCATGTAAAGCCTATTGATACTGTGACGCAACGCGCTGTACAGAGCCACAAAACCACGCAACAATTGTTTATAAAAACTTAAGATTTAAGTTTTGCACCATAGCTTGAAACGTCTTTATCGCAAGGGGACGCATATGTGGTGGTTCGTGCAGTTTTCATCCACCAAATCTGCGTCCCTTCGCGGTTTTCCACTTTATTCACCATGTTTTCCACCGTTTTCTGTGGAAAACTCCTGCCGAATACCCGTGTTTGCCCCCTTGACAGGCCTGGTTTTTTCGGTTATAATACGCAACTGTAAAGATGATTGCTTTACAGAAGAAGCGCTCGCGCCATGTGCGCTGCCGCCGTGCGAGGGAGGGAAAAGCTTTGGCAAAAAACCTGGAAATCACAGTATTGCTGGATTTTTACGGGGATATGCTCACACAAAAGCAAAACGATTTTTTGAGTTATTACTATAACGACGATTTGTCCCTTGCCGAAATTGCCGAAAACGAGGGCATCACGCGCCAGGGTGTGCGGGACGCCATTAAACGCGCGGAGGGTCAACTCTTCGGCATGGAAAACCGCCTTGGCCTTGCCAAGCGCTTTGAAGAGGTGCGCAGCGGCCTTTTGGACATCATGCAGAGCGCTGGCGAAATCAGCGAATATAACCTGCGCCACAGCCTTTCCCGCGAAATTAACGAATACACCAGTAAAATCCGGGCCATTGCCCAGAGCCTGCTGGATGAATAAGAGGTGAATCCATTGGCATTTGAAGGTCTTTCCGACAGAATCGAGGCTGCGTTCAAACGCATGCGCAGCAAGGGCAGCCTGAACGAGGCGGATGTGCGCGAAGTCATGCGCGAGGTACGCCTTGCGCTGTTGGAGGCGGACGTCAACTACAAGGTCGCCAAGGATTTTACAAACACGCTCACCGAACGCGCCATCGGTGCCAAGGTGATGGAGAGCCTAACCCCCGCGCAGATGGTCATCAAAATCGTGCACGAGGAGCTCGTTGCGCTCATGGGCGGCACGAATGCCCGCCTGGCCAACGCGGCTCACCCACCCACAGTGGTGCTCATGTGCGGCCTGCAGGGCTCCGGTAAAACCACACACAGCGCCAAAATTGCGCTTTGGCTGAAAAAGCAGGGGCACAGGCCGCTGTTGGTCGCCTGCGATATCTACCGCCCCGCCGCAATCAAGCAATTGCAGGTGGTGGGCGAACAGGTGGGCGTGCCGGTGTTTGAAATGGGGCAGATTGACCCCGTCACCATCGCCACCGAGGCCATTAAGCTGGCAAAAGATCAGGGCTACGACTATGTATTTCTGGATACCGCAGGGCGGCTGCATATCGACGAGGAGCTCATGGATGAGCTCAAGCGCGTCAAGGCGGCCGCAAAGCCGCATGAAATCCTGCTTGTGGTGGACGCCATGACGGGTCAGGACGCGGTGAATGTGGCAAGCAGCTTTAACGAAGCGTTGGGCATTGACGGCACCGTGCTCACAAAACTGGACGGCGACACCCGCGGCGGCGCGGCACTCTCCACCCTCAAGGTTACAGGCAAGCCCATTAAATTTATCGGCATCGGTGAAAAGCTCGCCGATTTGGATTTGTTTCACCCCGACCGCATGGCTTCCCGTATCCTCGGCATGGGCGACGTCCTTTCCTTAATCGAAAAGGCGGAGCTGGCCATTGATGAAAAAAAGGCCAAAGAGCTGGAAGAAAAGCTACGCAAAAACAAGTATGATTTAAACGATTTGCTGGATCAGTTTCAGCAGCTGCGCAAGATGGGCTCCATCCGCGACACGCTCGCCATGCTGCCCGGTATCGGGAAAAAGATGCAGAACGCCGAAGTGGATGAGAAAATGTTTGACCGCACGCAGGCCATCATCCTTTCTATGACGACGAAGGAGCGCGCGCAGCCGGATATCATCAACCCCTCGCGCAAGCGCCGGATTGCGGCAGGCTGCGGCATGAAGGTGGAGGATGTCAACCGCCTGCTCAATCAATTCCGCCAGATGCAGAAAATGATGAAGCAGATGAACGGCAAAATGTCCGCCAAGCAAATGCGCCGGATGAGCCGCATGGGCGGCATGAACGGCATGGGTGGCATGGACGGCTTTATGTAACCCGCAGCAAAACAGGGATCAATGGAACGGTCGTACTGACCGAACCTTGCAATAATTTGATTCACAAAACGAGATTATGGAGGAAACCAAGTCATGGCTGTAAAAATCAGACTGCGCCGCATGGGCGCGAAGAAAGCGCCGTTTTATCGCATCGTTGTTGCGGATTCCAGATACCCGCGCGACGGCAGATTTATTGAAGAAATCGGCGTGTATAACCCCCTGAAGGAGCCCGCCGAAATCAAGGTGGACGAGGAAAAGGCAAAGCAGTGGATCGCCAACGGCGCTCAGCCGACCGATACCGTGCGCAACCTGTTAAAAAAGAGCGGAATTCTGTAAGTGCAGAAATTAGAGGATTATAAAGAATGAAAGAATTACTCGTAAACATTGCCAAGGGGCTTGTCGAAGACCCCGCAGCTGTCAGTGTTACGGTTGACCAGCCGAACGAAGAGGGCATCACGGTGTATCACCTGCATGTCGGGGAACAGGATGTCGGCCGCGTCATCGGCAAACAAGGCAGAATTGCAAAATCCATCCGTACTGTGATGCGTGCCGTCGCAACGCGGAACAATGAAAAGGTAGCAGTCGAAATTGATTAAGCCATATTTGGAAATCGGTGAAATTGTCGGCACACACGGGGTGAAGGGCGAAATGCGCGTGAATCCCCGTTGTGACGGGCCGGAGTTTTTCAAGGGCTTTCAAACGCTGTATTTTGACGACAAGGGTTCCCAACCCGTGCAGGTTTTTTCTGCCAGGGTGCACGGGAGCCTTGTTTTGCTCATGTTAGCGGGGGTTGGCACCATGGAACAGGCGCAGGCTCTGCGCGGTAAACTGCTCTATTTGCGCCGCAGTGATGCGCGTTTAAAAGAGGGCAGTTATTTTATTGCCGACCTGCTGGGCTGCGAGGTGCGCGATGCGGACAGCGGCCTGGTTTACGGCACCTTGAGCGAGGTAAGCGCAACGGGGGCGAACGACGTCTGGCACGTGACAACAGCACAGGGCAGGGAATATTTGCTGCCCGCAATTCCGGACGTGGTGATTGAAGTGCGGGTGGAGGAGGCGTTTGTGCGCATCCGGCCGCTGAAGGGGATTTTTGATGCGGATTGATATCCTGACGCTGTTTCCCGAGCTATGTGACGCAGTCCTGCGCGAGAGCATCATCGGCCGCGCGCGGGAACGTTGCTGCGTGGAAATTAACTGCTGGCAGATACGGGATTATACCGCCGATAAGCACCGCCGGGTGGACGACACCCCCTACGGCGGCGGCAGCGGCATGCTAATGACCGTGCAGCCGATTTACGATTGCTTTCGAGCGCTGTGCGAGAGTATCGGCAAAAAGCCGCATCTGGTTTATCTTTCGCCCCAGGGGAAAACGCTGACGCAGGAAAAGGTGCGGCAGCTCGCGCAGCTGGAAAACCTCGCTCTGCTGTGCGGGCACTACGAGGGCGTAGATGAGCGCATCATCACGGAGCTGGTGGATGAAGAAATTTCCATCGGCGACTATGTGCTCACCGGCGGGGAGCTGCCTGCCCTGGTGGTTGCAGACGCGGTAACGCGCATGCTGCCGGGCGTTTTGCGCGGGGAGGAATCCTATGCGCAGGAGAGCCACTTTCACGGCCTGCTCGAATACCCGCAATATACCAGACCCCCGGAATGGCACGGCATGGCAGTGCCGGAGCTGCTGCAAAACGGGCATCACGCGAAAATTGCACAATGGCAAAGGGAACAGAGCCTGCTGCGCACTCTGGAAAAACGGCCGGAGCTCCTGGAAACGGCAGAGCTGACGCAGGCGGATCGGGAATTTTTAGATAGGCTGCGTAACAAGGACTGAACCGCTACGGCAGAGTGCTGTTGACTGATATTTCAGCTCTCCAAACGATTGCTGCGGAATTTACGGGGCTTATCGCGTAGGGTGCGCACACCCGGGCGCGCCGTCGTTCCCTTTGGATACCGTTTGCCGCAGGGAACCGGCATCGGACGCACTTCGCAATTACTCAAATCCAACAACCATATAAGGAGGAACACAATGAAAACCATAAAAATCGGCGGCGTGTTACCCGCCTCGGAGCTATCCCTGGGCCTCTGGCGCGTGGGCGGCATGGAACCCAAGGCCGTGCGGGAGCTGGTGGAGACCGCGTATCGTGAAGGAATTGACTTTTTCGACACGGCGGATATCTACGCGGGCGGCGAATCCGAAACACTGCTCGGCGCGGCAGTGAAAGAGGCCGGCCTGCGGGATAAGGTGCGCATTCAAACCAAATGCGGCATTCGCCCCAAGCAATACGATTTTTCGAAGGAACATATTTTGCACAGCGTGGAACATAGCCTCGCGCGGCTTGATATGGACTATATCGATGTGTTGCTGCTGCACCGCCCGGATACCCTGATGGAGCCGGAGGAAGTGGCTGAGGCCTTTGATTTGCTGCACCGGCAGGGCAAAGTGCGCTATTTCGGCGTATCCAACCAAAAGCCGTATCAAATGGAGCTGCTGCAAAAGTTTCTGCCTTATAAGCTGATTGCGAATCAGTTGCAGTTCAGTCTGACGAATTCCACCATGATTGACGCGGGCATTCACGCCAACATGGAGCTGCCCGCCGCCTATGACCATGACGGCGGCATACTGGAATACTGCCGCCTGCACGGCATCACCATTCAGCCCTGGTCGCCGCTGCAATACGGCGTGTTCGAGGGCACGTTTATGGATAATGAGGAGAAATTTCCCGAACTGAACGCCCTGCTCGCCGCATTGGCGGAACAAAAGGGCGTGAGTAAGGCGGCAATCGCCTTTGCCTGGATTCTGCGCCACCCGGCAAAGATGCAGCCCATCGCGGGCACCACAAACCCTGTGCATCTGCGTGAGCTGTGCAAGGCGAGCGAGGTCACAATCAGCCGCGAGGAATGGTATCGCCTCTATCTTGCGGCGGGTAACACACTGCCCTAACGAGGTACACTATGCCCAAACATTTGCAACACCCAGCCATTGCCCTTTGGGTGATGTGGCTCGCCTGCGTGTTCAGCGTGCCACTGTTGGCGCGCACCCCATACCATACGGATTTATTCGGCATCATGCTCTGGAACATGTTGCTTGCCGCCCTGCCGCTGGTTTTTGCGGCGGGGTTTGAGCTGTTGATGAAACGGAACAAGCTGCTCCCTGCCGTGTTCCTGCTGGTGCCCTGGCTCTTTTTTCTGCCAAACGCACCCTACCTTGTCACAGATTTGATTCACCTGAACTGGTTTACCTTTGAGCCGCCGGGCGGCCTGTATCTGCGTGAGCTGCGCCCCTGGCTGATTTTGGCTGTTACCGCCCTGTTCTGCCTGGTTGGCATCGCCATGGGGGCGCTGTCCATGCATCTGGTGCTGCACAGGCTGCGGATGCTCTATGGAAAAATTGCCGCCGGTCTTGCGCTGGGCGTCAGCTCCCTTCTGGTTGGCATCGGCATCTACATCGGCCGTTTTCTGCGCTTTAACAGCTGGGATGTGCTGAACCCCGTCCGCCTGTTGCGGGAATTCTTTTCCGGCTTTGACGGCTTCGCCCTGCGCTACTCCCTGCTCATGGCCGTTTTCTTTGCCGGCAGCTATGCGGTGTTTTTGTGTTTTATCGGAAAGGAAGATACAGCATGACAGAGCTTTTTGCAAAAAAACTGCGCGGGAATGCCATACTGCCCACCCGCGCCACCCAAGGCAGCGCAGGCTATGACTTATACGCCTGCCTGAATGCACCCATGACGATTCCCGCGCGCGGGCATGCCACGATACCCACAGGCATTGCCCTTGCCCTGCCCACGCCGGAGTATGCCGCCTTCATGTTTGCGCGCAGCGGCCTCGCGGTGAAGCACGGCTTATCCCTGCTCAACGCCGTGGGCGTGATAGACAGCGACTACCGCGGCGAGCTGCTGGTGGGTATTGTGAATCAGTTTGATGAGGACTATACTGTTCAGCCCGGCGAGCGCATTGCGCAGCTGCTGTTTTTGCCCGTTGCCCTGCCCTGCTTGACGGAAACGCAGGAGCTGCCCGAAACACAGCGCGGCGCGGGCGGGTTTGGATCCACAGGAAAATAATTTTAATTTACTTGAAAAAACTACCAATTTGTTATAAAATGAATTGGTATGCTTACACTATATTGGTATTCGTTTGAAAGGATGAGAGTTTATGAAACCGTTAAACAAAAAGACTCTGGAAGATATCGCCGTTGCGGGGAAGCGCGTTTTGGTGCGCTGCGATTTTAACGTTCCGCTCAAGGACGGCAAGATTACCAGCGATAAGCGCATTGT
>JAVBPP010000020.1:0-12506 GCA_031549535.1 Oscillospiraceae bacterium | reverse complement strand
CGACATAGGGCGGGTTGGAAAGAATGATATCCGCCTTCTGCGGGGAAAGCTCCAGAATATCGCCTTGCACCGCCTCAAAATTGGCAAGCCCATAGCGCTCCCGATTTTTGCTTAAAAAGAAAAATGCTTCCTTATATTTTTCCACGGCATACACCTTGGCATGTGGGCAGTGATACGCCACCGCAAGAGAGATGCAGCCGCTCCCGGCGCATAAATCATAAATAACCGGCTGCTCATAACGCTTCGCCTGCTCTATGGCAAATTCGGCCAGCCACTCCGTCTCCGGCCTTGGGATGAGCACTCCCCTGCCCACTTGAAATGGCAGGCCATAGAACTCCCATTCACCAAGCAAATATTGCAGCGGTTCCCCCTGCGCACGCGCTTGCAGTAAGCGCTGCAACTCCCGCTCCTGAGCCGGGGTAATCTCCCGTTCCGGCTCAAGCACTAACGCGGTGCGCTCGCATTGCAGCGCGTGGCAGAGCAGGCTATCCGCTTCAAAGCGCGCGGCTTCCGCCCCCGCCTGACGCAGCGCATCCTGCGCCCTGCGCCTTGCCTGAAAAACCGTCATGTGGGCACTGCACCGCCCGCCAGTCCGCCGATATCGGGTGTTTTTTCCTCTTCCGCTTCATCCTGCGGCTCTTCTTCTGATTCTGCCGTGGGTTTTTCAAACAGCTCCGGCGTTTTATCTTCCTTCTCCTGCTCCGTTTCTGCCTGCGGCAGCACGCCGAGCGATGCGTTCAGCGCGGCGATGGCCACCTCTATCATAGAATCGTCCGGTTCCTTCGTGGTGATGCGTTGCATCCACAGCCCCGGCGCCGAAAGGATTTTGGTGAAAACATTTGGATATTTCCCCGCGAGCATGATGCTCTCATAGCCCACGCTTAAAATCACAGGCAGAAGCAGCAGCTTAACGGCAATCCACAGCGCTGTGTTCTCCGGCTTGGCAAGGGAGGGGAAAATTGTCAGCGTCAGCGCGGAAATCGCAATGCTCAAAAGGATGGTTAAAAACAAAAAGCTTGTGCCGCAGCGCGGGTGAAACCGCTTTTGCTTGCGAACATTTTCCACTGTTAATTCCAGCTTGTTTTCAAAGCAAAAAATGCTTTTATGCTCCGCGCCGTGGTACTGGACCACGCGCTTGATCTCCTTGACGGTGGACACGGCATACATATACAGCACAAACAGCGCCACGCGGATAACGCCCTCCACCAGCGCCTTGAACGGGGTGATATCCGCCGCAATCAGGGAGCCGACGCCGTTGAACACCAGGGACGGCAGCACACTGAACAGCAAAAACGCAAGCCCCAGCCCCAAAACAGCGGAAATAATCCCGATAGCACTCATCATCTTGGGGCCGAAGTGATCGCTAATCCATTTATCAAGCTTGGATTCCTGCACCGTATTTTCCATATCCATGGAGGTTTTTTCCGCCGATTCCATCAGGCATTTGTAACCGAAAACCTGTGATTCCACCATATTGACAATGCCGCGGATAAACGGAAAGCCAAGGAACTTAATGCGATTTTTGATTCGCTTAAATTCCTTCATGCTCGTTTCAATCGTTTGATCCGGCAAACGCAGGGCAATGGCGGTGCCGGAGGGACCCGTCATCATCACGCCCTCCATCAATGCCTGTCCGCCAACGGCGACATACTTACTCTTCTTCTGTTTGCTCATTTTCCTGATTCTCCTTTTCTTCCGGCACTAGTTCCTCGGGCAGAACAATTTTTTCCGTCGGGAGTTGGATGGTTACCGTCGTCCCGGTGCCTAAAATACTGTCCACCGTCAGGGTTCCGTTATGCAGGCGTACAATTTCGTCCGCAACAGCAAGGCCGATGCCGGAACCGCGCACGGTATTGTCGGCCTTGAAAAACTTTTCTTTTATGTGAGCCAAGTCGGCGCTCGCGATGCCGCGCCCTGTGTCACTAACGGATATTTCTACCAACGCCTCGCTCTTAACCTCCGCTAAGACCAAAATGCGCCCGCCCGGCTCGTTATATTTGATGGCATTATCCAGGATGTTCACAAACACCTGCCGAATTCTGCCGGAATCGCCTAACATGGGGATGGGAAAATGGGGCACGGTATAAACGATTTCTATGCCTTCCCGTATGGCACGCTCTTTCATCGTGAATACGATTTCATCCAGCTCCGCCAAAACATCCATGCGCTCACTCTTCATCTGCAGGCGCCCGCTCTGCATGCGCGAAAAGTCCAGAAGCTCCTCTACGATGCCGCCAAGGCGCGTGGATTCACTGATAATAATGTTGATGCCGCGCTTCATAGCTACCTCGTCCGTGTCACCCACCTGCAACAAGGTTTCGCCCCAGCCACGGATAGCTGTCAGCGGTGTGCGCAACTCGTGGGATACGGTGGAGATAAAGTCGTTTTTGATGCGGTCGGCCGTCTCCAGCTCCTGCGCCATGTTATTGATGGTTTCACACAGGGCGCCCACCTCGTCATTATAATAATAATGATCAATACGTGCGCGCAAATCGCCGCCCGCAATCTGCTGCGCGGTCTCCCCTATCTTTTTCAAGGGATTCACAATGGATTTCACAAAGAAAGAACCGGAAAGCAAGAGTAGCAGCAAGGTCAAAAGCACGCCGATGATGACCAAAACAATCTGCAGCTGCAGCTGCGCACTGATATCCTCCAGTGAAATAAACAGGCAAACGCCGCCAATGATCTGCCCCTCCGTCTGGTGCAGCACAACGGTTGTTTCCATCACCTGTTCCCCGGAGGGTAGCGTTAGGCGCCGTGTTTGCCCCTCCTGCTGCAGGGTCTGCTTCAAATCCGGCAAATCCTTCCGCTGTGAAAGCTCAAAGCCACTGGAGGATAAGATAACCCGACCCTCCCTGTCAATAATCCAAACGCCGATTTGGGCTTTATCGGTAAAGCTGTCAATAAAATGGCTGCCGCTTAAAAGCAGGTTTCCGCCCGTGTCGCCGTTATACAGGTTCATGAAGGTGCTGGTGACATCACTTGCCGCCTCCTTCAGCTTAATGGCTACGGAACTGTAGTAATGGTTATACAGCGCTGTGCTGACGGAAATTGCAACGACAGTCAACACCAGCAGCACAATGCTGAAGGTGTTGAGCACCCACCGTTTGGTTATGCCGCCGATATGCACAGCTGTTCCCCTTCCCGCCTTTTACGGAATCCATTTATACCCAACACCCCAAATTGTAACGAGGTAACGCGGGTTAGAGGGCTCATCCTCTATTTTTAGGCGCAAGCGCCGAATGTTGACATCCACAATTTTTTCTTCGCCGAAGTATTCACTGCCCCATACGTCGTTGAGAATCTCCGTTCTGCTCAACGCTGCCCCCTGGTGGGCAAAAAAGTATTCCACAACCTGAAATTCCAACTGCGTGAGTTCAATATTCCTGCCGTTTTTCGTCAGGGTTCGGCTATGCAAATTTAAAGCAAAGCAACCGGAGGTCAACACGGCGGCATCTGCTTCCGCCGCACCTTTTGCGCTGCCCATGGCAACGCGGCGGTAAATTGCGTCCACGCGGGCAATCAGTTCCGACGGGGAGAAAGGCTTGGTGATATAGTCATCCGCGCCTTTCATCAGGCCCGCGACCTTATCCATCTCCTGCGCCTTGGCTGTGAGCAGAATGATGCCTAAGTTACCGCTGTATTCCCGCAGGGCCTTACACACGGCAAGGCCGTCCATGTTCGGCATCATGATGTCCAGCAACGCAATATCAAATTCGCCGTTGTAGGCCTGGTACTCCTCCATGGCTCGCGCTCCGTCCTCAGCCTCCACCACCTCGTAGCCGCTGCGTTCTAAATTGATGACGATAAATTCCCGGATTGCCTGCTCATCCTCCGCCACTAAAATCCGTTTCACCCCTGAAAAGCCCCCTCGTACTGTTTGATATTTTCTTGTATAAATTTTGCGTCAAGCCCCTTGCTGAGCCCAAACTGTGTGAGCTGAATCATCGTGACTGCCGTTTCTGTTTCAAACACGCGTGTGTAGGTCTCATAGCGCTGATCCGCCGCTTCGCTCAAGGCAACACTTTTCATCACCAGCAAATCCTCGCCGTATTCAAACGTCAGCTTGTTATACTGCCTCAGGCGCATTTCGCGGTTCACCTCATCGCACACCACCGCAACCTCCTCGCGCAGGGCTGCATTGTCGAGCAGGATATAGTAGCCCTCCTTTTGCATCAGCGCGGTGTAGCTTGCACGGGTCTGTTCGCCCTTGTTGTTGAAATTGACCCACATGGTCAAATAATACGGCGCGGTTGCGGCAGAGGTGTTGGTAATTGTTTTGCCGCCCTGGCAGAGCACTGTGCGGGGAATTTCAATTTGCCCGTCTTTATCAATATCCATGCTCGGCAACAGGACATTGCGCACAGATTTGACATTGGTGAGGGTTTTGCTATCCAGCAACGGTGTTTTCAGCTGCAGACTTTTCTTGTCCCAATACAGTAGCTCTGTCAGCATCTGCGCTTCGCCCTTATAGGCATCCGCAAACACGCGCAGGGTTTTGCCGGGCAGCTGCTCTGTCTGAATCAGCCCATAGCCGCTGATATTGGCGTCCAGCCGTGTTTCCGCCAGCTGTGTCACCGTGCCATTCTGCCCCATTTTAAATACTCTTGCGTAAGCACGCGGCCGCAGCGCGGCGACATCCTGCCGCAGTGTAAATAACTCCAGCGCACCGTCTGCGTCAAGATCCATCGGCTGCATGGCCGTTATCGTTTCACTCAAAACTGCCCGCAGGGGTTGCTCTTTCTTTTCTTCCTGATACGAATACACCGTCATGACCTTATTGGTTTTGCTCTCTAAAATTGTCCAGGAAATCACCAGTTCCTTTTGCCCGTTACCCAGCAAGTCTAAAAACTGGACGGCATACACCTCACTCCCTGAGCCGGAAAAATCAGCCAAAAACTCCCAGCCCAACTCCTGCTTTTCAAACAGGCAGAAACGAACGGCAGTTTTATCCGCCTTGAGCGAGTAAAACACCAGCGCCTGTTCCGCCCCGTCGCCCCTTAGGGACTGCAGAATGTAGGAGGAGTGGTATTCCCCGGAGACAGGCGCTTTCAGCACAACATCCTTGCCGATGCTGCTTTCAAATGCCTCATGCAACTTTTCATTATCACCAAACGGCAGGGGCGGGCGCATGAGTTCCTCAATGGGCTGCATACGAAAGCTACAGCTTGCGCAAAACAGCGCAAACCCCGCCGCAAGCAGAACTACACTTACCCTGCGCAGCACCGCCAACCAGGTTTCCTTTCGCACTAGCCTCCCCCTTTCCGCCTCTTCAGCAAGCAGATACTATATTGTATCACAAGGCGCATGCTGTTTCAACCAAAATTACACGCTTTTCCTCCCTGGCGCATAAAATATAGAAGGCGGACAAGGTCGTGAAGGGAGGGACTGCCATGAAACGGGATATTCATTGCCCGCAATATGAAGTCGGATTTGTATTTCGGCTGCAGGACGGCGACACACAAGCGCCCCTTTATGGCGCGGTTTTTGAATTGGCCTGCGCGGGGGCTCCCCTGCTCAGCTGCAGGACGGATTACAACGGTTTCGCCCTGTTCCCCGCTCTGGAACCGGGAAATTATACTGTTCAAGAGGTCATCGCACCCGCCGGCTACTGCCACGCGCCTGTCCTGCATACCGTTCGCAGGACAGATGATAAGCGCACTTGGATTGACGGGGAACAAACAAACTTTATCGCAATTAAAAACTTTTCAGCCGAATAACTCATTTCTGCGCCAAAATCCGCATAGGAATAACTGACACGAGCGACACCACGAAAGGATGAGCAGCTATGGCAGTTATTCCTGTGCGCAAGGGCGTTTCCATCCAAGTGTATGACCCTAACCCAACAGCGAAGCGAACCATTGTGTTCCTCCACGGCTGGCCGCTGAGCCACGCTATGTTTGAATACCAGTTTTACGCCTTGGAGGACTGCCGCCTGATTGCCATTGATTTTCACGGCTTCGGCAACTCCTCCGCACCTCTGGAACGCTATGACTACAACAGCTTTGCGGACGATTTGGCGGCAGTCGTGCGGCAAATGAATCTGCAGCGCTTCACCCTGGCCGGTTTTTCCATGGGCGGAGCGGTTGCACTGCGTTATATGAACCGCTACCGCGGCAACGGCGTTGCCCGCCTTGCCCTCATTGCCGCCGCTGCCCCCGTTTTTACCCAGCGCGAGGATTTCCCCTACGGCATGACGCGCGAACAGGTGGATGACTTGATTTATCAATGCACGCGTAACCGCCCTGCCATGCTGCGCGAATTTGGCGGCGGATTTTTCGGCAGAGACCCGGGCGAGGACATCCGCAGCTGGTTTTCCGCCCTGTGCCTTGCGCAATCCCCTTACGGCACTCTCCAAAGCCTGTATGCCCTGCGGGACGAAGACCTGCGCCCGGATCTTGCGCGGGTGCATGTGCCAACCGGGATTTTTCACGGCAAAAAGGACCGCATCTGCCCGTTCAGCCTGGGGATTGAGCTGAACAAGGCCATCCCGGATTCCACCCTGTTCGCCTTCCGCAACAGCGGGCATGCTGTATTTTATGACGAGATGGATGCGTTTAACCGTACCTTTGTCGGATTTTTAAATGCTTGACATTTTCTTGTGAACCGCTACAATGAAAGTACCATTTTACAGTAAAGGACGAATTGTTATGATTGTTGTAGCGGCACATATCACCTTAAAACCCGGAAAAAAAGAAGAATTCTGGAAGCTGGCGCAGGAATGCATTGCCACCACACGCACTGAAAACGGCTGCATCAGCTACACCCTTTTTGCGAGCATGGAGAGCGAGGACAAGCTGGTTTTTCTGGAGGAATGGGAAACAAGAGCTGCGCTGGACGCACACCTGCAGGCCCCGCACTTGAAAGCCTTTTCCGCCGCAAC
This sequence comes from Oscillospiraceae bacterium, assembly GCA_031549535.1. Taxonomy (GTDB): domain Bacteria; phylum Bacillota; class Clostridia; order Oscillospirales; family Acutalibacteraceae; genus JAVBPP01. Next base: position 5,623 of record JAVBPP010000020.1, on the reverse strand, counting down.
CACGCCCCTGCGCGCGTGTGACACGGATTTGTGGCTGTATGAGGCGGAAAAACTGAATTAATAAAAGGAAAACGCTATGAAAGTTGCGGCATTTAATGGCAGCCCTCACGCCGAGGGCAACAGCTATTTCAGCTTAAAAACCGTCGCGGAGGTTTTGGAAAAAGAAGGCATTGAGGTCAGCATTCACCAAGTCGGCAACCTGCGCCTGCAGGGCTGCCTGGCCTGTGGCTTCTGTGGGCAAACGCGCGACGCACAATGCGCCATCAACGACGCTTTGAATCCGCTCCTGGAGCATGCATTTGAGGCGGACGGTATTTTGCTCGCCTCCCCCGTGCATTTTTCAGGCGTCGGCGGAACGATGAAATCATTTTTAGACCGGATGTTTTACGTCAGCGCCTCCAACGGCAATCTCCTGCGCCATAAGGTTGGCGCAAGCATTGCGGCGGTGCGCCGCAGCGGCGGCGTAGCCACCTTTGACGAGCTAAATCACTACCTGCAATTTGCGGAAATGTTTCTCCCCACCGCAAACTACTGGACCGTAATCCACGGCCGCTCCCCAGGTGAGGCACAGCAGGACAGTGAGGGCGTGCAGAGCCTGCAGGTGCTGGGCGCAAACATGGCCTGGCTGATGAAGCTCATCGCGCACGGCAAGGACGCCTTCCCTCCTCCCCCGCAGCAGGCAAAAACTTTTTTGAACTTTATTCGCTGAATCATCACTTGACAAACGCGTTATCCGTGGTATAATCGCAGAAACATCTGTTGAAAGGGCACTATGATGAACCGACTTACTTGCAGCAACAGCATTATTATATTCGGCTTTGGCTTTGCCAGGGTCATTTTCGCCGTTGCCGCAAGGGAGTTTGCAGATGCTGTATCCCCGTGATACACGCTAACAGACAAACGAAGAACCTTGCAGACGGCCGCTGCAAGGTTCTTTTTTTGTATAAAACACTTCATCCAGAAAGGGAAATGAACATGGAACACAACACAACACAAAAAGAGTGGGCGAATCCCACCCCGGCGGGGCTCGTTGCACTCGCCGTTGCCTGCTTTGTCTTTTTCGCGCTTTTGACCGGAAAGGTGGAGAAAAGCGCACTGCCGCTGCTTGGCTGTTTTTTAATCGGCGGATTTTTCATTCAACTCGTGGTTGCACTTTTGGACTTGAAATCCGGTAATCTGGCCGGAGGAAACACCTTTTTGTATTTTTCTTCCTACTTCATGCTCGTTTCCGGCGGGGAGGCATTTCTCAAGTATTTTGCCGCCGGACTTGACACGCGCATTGACGGCTGGGCCTGGCTCGCGCTGATGCTCGTTGTTTTGCTTTGGACGCCCGCGTTTTACAAGTCCCCCGCCATCCTGTTCGCCATCGTCGCGGTGCTGAACATAGCTGTCCCCTGCATTGCCTTGAGCGATTTAAAGATTTTTGACGCGGCAGTCAGCAAGGCGCTCTCACAGGTTGCCGGACACGCCCTGTTGGTCTGCGGTATCCTGGGCATCTACCTCTCCGCTGCGCTGGTGGTCAACGGCACTTACGGCAAAACAGTTTTCCCGAATCCGAAACCGTTTTATAAGGGCAAATAATGCCCTGCATGAGCGGCGCGAGGCAACGGCTATGCAGGGCACACGACGGCGGGCGCACAATTTGCGTCCGCCGTGCACTTTTTCACAATAAAATTAATTTCTCGAAAAAACGGTGCTATAGAATATAATCCGTGATACAATCATACCAGTGGACATACACTTCGCCGTTGATGAGCAGCTGCTCATTTTCCGGCAGCTTTTCGCTCCATCTCTGCCCATAGCTCTCTATTCTCCAGTCGTCGCAGTTAAATCTGCGCCAGAGAACCGTGCGCCCATTCGTATCCACATACTGCTCGGACGCTACCCCGTTGTTATACAGCTCAACATCAATCACACAGACCGTATCATATTCCTTGCCGTTTATGGCAACCGTATAACGGCCTACAACGTCAAGCAGCTCTTTGGATGGATTACAGCGGATAGATTGACCGTTTCTTTCAATGGTGCCCCTTGCTCTGAGCTCTGTTTGATTGCCGCAGTTATCCTCGCCAAAGCCCCAGTTTTTCAGAAATTCATCTCCGTCCAGGAAGGTGTACAGCCGTTTGACGCCCCCTTCAAAATGGCTTTCCGAAAGAAAGCGGCAATGAGTATCTGTCAGTTGCGCTACGAAGGTACGGGTCAATTCCCGGCTTTCGGGGTTGGATTCATACTCTCCTCCGCGCTGCTCCTGTGCCACCAGTTCCACGCCGTCAACTCCATGAACGCTTGCGGGGACTGTAACCTCCATGTGATAACTTTCGGAGCGCTTCTTTTCCGGGTAATCATACATCCCCCAAGAAAGTGTTTCGCCAAGCCTTGGGACGATGAACCAGCCCATCATTTCCTCCCATTTCACGGAAAAGGGTAGCCGCTCCGATGGGGTTATGGTATAATTCGGCATGGATCCAGGTAATTGTTTCATCTCTGGTTCTCCTTTCAAAATCGGCGGGAATGGGTAGGCCGCCTTAAAATGCTTTTTTGCGTTGTGCAGCCTGCTTTTAACAGTGCCGAGCGGAATGCCCAGCTGCTTTGCGATTTGTTCTTGCTGCTTGTTTTTAAAGTAGTACAAAAATAAAATTTGCTTCTCTTTTTCCGCCAGAATCTCCAGCGTGTCGCGGACCAGCTGTGTTTCCGTTACGCCGAAGCGGCTCATGGCCGGCACCCGCTCTACGATTGCGTCAAGCGGAATTTCGCAGCGTCTGGCGGCACTGCGGTAAAAATCATTGCACTTGTTGGCGGCAATTTTCAAAATCCACGGTTTAAAGCTTTCGGGTTTCACGGTGTGCCTGTTTTGAAAGGCCGCCAAAGCGGTCTCCTGCAAAATGTCGTCACCGTCCACTTTGTTGGGCATCCTAAAATACACAAAGCGTTCCAGCGCCGGCTTGCACGCGGCAAAGAATTGCTTAAATTCAGTTTCATTCATTCCCTCACCTCCACTCTGCATCTATTTCGAAATCGATTTCAGCTATAAAGACGAAAAAAGACCTAAAAAGGTTCATTTTATAATTTCGGGGGGACTGATTTTATGCGAAGAACGATGCGTTTCAATACCGGTTGGGAATTTCAGTTGAAAAAGGGAGATGCGTTTACCCCTATCACCCTGCCGCACACCATTCGGCTGGAAAAGCTGGATGAATACCGCTGCTATCATAGCGTTGTCTGCTACCGCAAGCGGTTTTCACTTTCCGTGAGCGCACAGGAACAGGTGTTTTTAGAGTTTGGTGGGGCGATGATTGTGGCGGATATCTATCTCAACGGCAAAAAGCTGCTGCGCCACAAGGGCGGCTACATCCCCTTTGTGCTTGACCTAAGCGGAAAGCTGTTGGCGGAAAACGAGCTGCTTGTAAAGTTGGACAACCGTGAAAAACCATTTATCCCACCGGGGCGTCCGGAAAAGCAGCTGGATTTTCTCTATTACAGCGGTCTGTACCGCAATGTGACACTCACGGTGACGGACGAAGTGTTTATTACCAACCCGGTTTTTGCCGAGAAAATCGGGGGCGGCGGCCTTGCAATCACCACAACGGATATCGGCGCGGCATGCGCGGAAGTCTGTGTGCAGACGCAACTCCAAAACCGTTCCGGAGCGCTGCAGGATATTGAGCTGGAGCTTTGCATCAGCCGTAACGGCGAAGCGCTTTATACACAGCGGCAAGTATTACAACTGGCAGACGAAATTACATATACTCAAACGTTTTCCATCGCCTCCCCCGCACTTTGGGCACCGGACACGCCAAACCTCTACCATTGCACGGCGCGTATTTTGCGCGGCGGGGTTGTGACGGATGAAGTGACGGAGCGTTTCGGTATCCGCCAGGCAGTTTGTAAAAATGACGGCTTCTACCTCAACGGGGAAAAGCTGTATCTCTTCGGCACAAACCGCCACCAACAATTCCCTTACCTCGGCATCGCGGCGGACGACAACGCACAATACCGCGATGCCTATCTGCTGAAGCAAATGGGGGCAAACTGCATTCGCCTTTCGCACTACGCCCACCCCAGCGCTTTTTACGATGCCTGCGACGAGCTGGGTATCATATTAATCAATCAAGTACCCGGCTGGCAATATTGCCGTTACGGGCAGTTCCGCAGGCTCTCGGAGCGCAATGTACAAATCATGATGCGGCGCGACCGCAACCACGCCAGCATGATTTTCATGGAAACCAGCCTAAACGAAACGGTTTACACCAAACCCGGAGCTACGGATGCATTTTACCGCAAACTCAACGCTCTGTGCAAGGCAGAGGGGCAGATTCTGACCTACGGCTCCCCGTTCGGGCGCAAGAACTACCACGCGGTGGATTACGATATGATTTCCGCCAACTGGGACGAAAAAACAAAGAACCGCCCTTCTACAGACTTTCCGGGCAGAAAAAGTCTGATTCCCGAATACGGCGACTTTGAGTTTGGAGGTCACCACAGCAGTTCCCGCGCGGATTATACGGAAGGCGAGCAGGCTCTGCAGCTGCAAGCCTGGAATTTTCAGTGGTCCCTCAATCAAAACCTTAAAAATCCGGATTCTCTGGGTTGCTTAACCTGGGAGGGCATAGACCATGTGCGTGGCTACGACCCGCACGCCCCCATTTCCAAAAGCGGCATGCTGGATATTTTCCGCCATCCCAAACCTGTATATTATCTTTACCAAAGCCAGCGGCGGGACCTGCCGATTCTCTCCCCCGCTATTTTGCAATACATTGGGCAGCAAACCGTCACAGTCTATTCCTCCTGCGAAATGGTGCGGGTTTATGACTCACAGGGCAAACTCCTGCGTGAGCAACCGCATGACAGTGGGGCGGACAGTGACTATGTGATGCGCGAAGCGGACGCGGGCGAGAGTGTATTATACTGGACAAAAAACGGCGATTACCTCAAGAGCAGCAAAAAGAACGGTGCATTGGCAAGGCACGCGGTGCACTGCTTTCAAGACGGGGGCAACTGCCGGCATATGGCACACCCGCCGTTCACATTTACGGAGTTACCACCCTGCGAGGGGCTGCGCTTCGTGGGCGTGATAAACGGGCGCGAGGTTTGTGAGACCACGCTGCTGCGTTGCGAGGCACCGGAAACACTCTCGGTGGAGGTCATGGACTGCACACGCCCTCTGCGCGCGAACGGCACAGATTTTGTGTTTGTGCATATAAAAGCACGCGATAAAAACGGCACAGTTGATTTTGGTTGCCAGGGCAGCGTTACGCTGGAAATACTGGGCGGCAGGGCTGTTTATTCCCCCTGTATGCCCCTGCGCGGCGGAATCGCCTCCTTTTTGGTGCAGGCGGAACCGGGTGCGGCCTGTGTGCAACTGTTGGCAACCTGCGGTGCTCTGCGCAGCGAACCTGTTCAAATCCCCTGCGAAAATCTTTGAGAAATGGTGTTACCTTTGCCGCGTTTTATCGGCTTGCAGGGTATTGCTTATGAAATGTACTTATTAGTCCACCAACGAAACCTTGCCAAATCTTGGTGGTATTTTCGCCGTCAGCCTGCGTTGTCCTCCTTGCTTTACGACAGTAAAGCCGCGTCGTCCGCCTTGACTGACGACAAAAACCCTCACCAATCTTCTGGCAAG
>JAVBPP010000017.1:0-52651 GCA_031549535.1 Oscillospiraceae bacterium | reverse complement strand
AGGGGACATGGCGTTTCAGTGCATGTGCGTTCCTGCAGCAATGTTCCGGCGGATTTGGAAAGCAGCCAGGAGCCGGAGCGCTGGGTCAACGCGTTCTGGGATATTGAGAGCAAGGATGAATTTAAAGCCACGCTGCATATCTCCTGCCTAAACCGCATCGGCATGCTGGCGGATATCTCTGTGTTAATGTCCAACATGCATGTGATGATTCTGGAATTCAATACCCGTAATTTTAAGGACGGACGCAGCACCTTCCAGATGACCATTTCCGTCAACGGTGTGGAGCATCTGGATAATGTGATTGAAAAGCTGAGGAAAATCAACAGCGTGTTGAGCGTGGAACGCGCCGGCATATAGGGGACTTGTGTATGGACTGGAATAAGCGTTATTTTCGCCTGCTGCAGCAATGGTGCGATGCACTGCTTGCGCACCAGCTGCGAGGGACAGGGTTGCCCGCTTTGGACGGCGGTATTTACTGTGATGCCTGCGCACGGGTGCACGGGCGCTCTTATGACGCCGTTTACCCGCTATTGTATCTGGCGGATGCAACGGGCGAAATGCGCTATCTGGAAGGCGCGAAGGCGTTGATGCAGTGGAGCGAGGCGCTCTGCTGCGATGACGGCAGCTATTATAACGACCACAACAGCGAGTGGAACGGAACCACCGTTTTTTTCGCCATAGCCCTGTGTGAAGCCTTGACACATCACGGCCATGTGTTGGACAAGGCTACCAAAACGCATTGGGAGAAAAGGTTGCGGGGTATGGGCAACTGGCTGTATGCGCGTTTAAACCGCACTGTTAACGCCAACATCAATTATTTTGTCACCAACTCTGCCGCGCTTGCGCTGCTGGGGCGATATTTTCAAAACGAGATCTTTCTCGCCAAGGCAAAGGAATGGGCGCATTTTTCGCTGCGCTTTATCAGCGGAGACGGCATCCTGACGGGGGAGGGTCACCCCATGGATGGCATCACGCCGCGCGGCTGCCGGGCGGTGGATATCGGCTACAATGTGGAGGAATCTTTACCCATGCTCGCGCTGTATGCGCGTGTGATCGGGGATGATGCCGTGATGGAAAAAGCGCTGCATGCCCTGCGTGCGCACCTCGCCTTCCTGCTACCGGACGGTGGCTGGGATAACAGCTTCGGCTCACGCAATTTCAAGTGGAGTTATTGGGGCAGCCGCACCTCAGACGGCTTTCAAACCGCCTGTGCGGCGGCAGGGGACTTGGAACATCTGCTCATCAAGGCCGCTCAGCTGAATTTGCAGCAGTATGAGGCTTGCACCCAAAACGGATTGCTCTACGGCGGCCCGCACTACGCCTCTCACGGTGAGCCGCCCTGCATCCATCACAGCTTTTGCCACGCCAAGGCGCTTGCGAGTGTGTTGGATGCACACATTCCCGCGATTCCGGAGGATACGCAATTACCGATTCCGCCTGCACTTATGCACTATGCGGATATGGACATTTACAAAATACATCAGGGCGGTTTTTACGCCACAGTTTCTTGCAATGATGTGGACTATGTGCGGGGCGGGCAGGCTTGCGGCGGGACGATGACCCTGCTTTGGCACGAAAAAACCGGGCCGATTATTGCCTCCTCCATGTGCGAGTATTCGCTGAAAGAAATGCTGAACATGCAGCTCACACGCAACAAACAGCGGCAGGGTAGCCTAACGCCGCGCATCGCCTTGGGAGAAAGCGCGCAGTGCTACGATACAAACGCCCGTGTCAGCTGTCAAAAAACAGAACAGGGTGTTACCCTTGCCGTGGAAGCGGTTCTTTGCACAATAAATCGCGAACCGGACGCGGAGCAGGCCGGCTGTGTGCTGGAATACCATATTACCCCGCAGATCGTTGTCATCAGCGGCAAGGTGCAGAATCAAAGCGCACACTATATTCTGCCGTTAATTGGCTTACATCAGGTAGGAATGGATTTTTCACCGGGGCTGTTCCGCTGCCAAAGAGGGCGGGCCGCGCTTGTTTGCCGCAGTGCGCAGCTCCAGATGAAACCCCGTCCGGTGTTTAGCTTTGCCGGCGGCTTTGAAGCCTGGGAGCTGCGCTTGCAACCGGATGAAAGCGGCAGCTTTCGCTGTGAAATTACGATAGAGGAGTTTGAAAGAAAATCTTTCAAACGGGAAGTTTTGTGCTTTTCAGCTAGGATTGATAGCTGAAATCGCCTGCGGGCGAAAACCGCGAAAGCGGTTGCACAAAACTTCTACCGACTTCTGAAAGGAAGGGTCATAAACATGAAACGCAAACGCCTATGGTTGTTGATTCCCTGTCTGTTGCTGTTGCTTTGCCTTGGAGTGGTGCTCTCATACCGGATTTTCTGGAGCACACACAGGGATATCCGCAAACAGGCGCAGGCGGCCTATGTGCAAACAGTGCCGCCGCTGCGTGCGCAGGAAAAAGCGCCGAATATTATTTTGATTTTCTGCGATGATTTGGGTTATTCCGATATTTCGGCATTCGGCGCTGAGGCCATCCAAACGCCTAATATCGATTTAATGGCGGCCGAGGGGATGACGCTGACCCAGCATTATTCCGCAAGCCCAACCTGCACCCCGTCCCGTGCGGCGATGCTCACGGGCCGTTATTCCCTGCGCACCCACGCGCGAACCGTCCTGTTCCCAACCATCGGGGATTGGAAAGCCAAATTCAACGCTTACGGCGGCATGCTGATTAACAACTATTCCTATGGCATGAAGGGCATTTCGCCAGATGAGATTACCATAGCGGAGGCACTCAAGGCGCGGGGCTATGCAACGGGCATGCTGGGCAAGTGGCACTTGGGCGACAGAGAAGGCTTTTTGCCGCGTGACAACGGCTTTGATAGCTTTTTCGGCGCGCTGAACAGCAATGACCAGGAGCCGTATGAATATTACCGCAATGAAACCGTGGAGCTGAAGGCGCCGCTGGATCAGAGCATATTAACAAAGAAGCTCACGCAGGAAGGCGTTTCTTTTATCAAGGAGCATAAGGACGCTCCGTTTTTCCTCTATTACGCGCAGCCGTTTCCGCATTACCCCGCCCATGCGGGGGAGGCCTTTGCGGGCTCTTCCCACGGCGGAACCTACGGGGACTGTGTGCAGGAGATTGACTGGAGCGTAGGGGAGCTTGTGAAAACGCTGGAAGAAGAAGGGCTGACCGATAACACCCTGCTCCTATTTACCAGCGATAACGGCCCTTATTATGAGGGCGATGCAGGGAATCACCGGGGCAGAAAGGGCAACGGCTTTGAGGGTGGCTCCAAAGTGCCCTTTATTGCAAAATGGCCGGGCGTGATTCCAAAAGGCAAACAGGCGGATACCGTAAGCTCCGGGCTGGATTTGTTCCCAACCATCTTGGGCATGACCGAAACCCCGCTGCCGCAGGACAGGGTGATAGACGGCAAGGATATTCTGCCGATATTGAAGGGGGAAAGCACACAAACGCCGCATGACAGGCTGTTTGTGATTAAGGATAAAAAAATTGTTGCGGTTCGGCAGGGGGATTATAAATACCATGTGCGCACCAACAGTGACATGGGCAATTTTTCCCGCGCCAAGCAGGGTCCTTTCCTGTTTGATTTGAGCGACGATCCGCGTGAGGCTTACAGCCTGGATAGCCTGATGCCGGAAAAAGCGCAGGAAATGGCAGATATGATTACCGGCTTTGAACAGGAGCTGCGGGAGAATCTGCGCGGCTGGAAGGGGACAGCGAAAGAATGAAGGCGGTAGTGCAGCGAGTAACGGCGTCCAGTGTTGCCGTGAACGGGCAGACGGTTGGTGCAATTGAAGCGGGGCTGAATATTTTGCTCGGCGTTGCCGAAGGGGATACGCAGCAGGAGGCGCAGCTGCTCGCGGGTAAAATTGCGCGGCTGCGGATTTTTCGCGACAGTGAGGAAAAGATGAATCTGAGTGTTTTGGATATTGGTGGCGCAGCGCTGGTGATTTCGCAATTTACGCTGTGCGCGGATATCAAAAAAGGCAACCGCCCCTCGTTTACCGATTCAGCGGCTCCGCAGGAGGCGGAGCAGCTCTATTTGTATTTTTGCGACTGCCTGCGCCAAAACGGAATCAAGCGTGTAGAGACCGGGACGTTTGGTGCGGATATGCAGCTGACAATTCAAAATCAAGGCCCCGTCACAATTGTGATGGATACGGATATCTGGACAAAGGAGCGGAGCGCATGCAAAAGCAACAGTTGACAGTTGGCGCAGTCGAAACAAATTGTTATATCTTGACGCAGGAACATAGCGGCGCGGCGCTGGTGATAGACCCGGGTGCACCGGATGCCGCCTTGATACAGGCGTTGGAGGGTTTGCAGCCGGAATGGATTCTGCTGACTCACGGGCATTTTGATCATATCTTGGGGATTCCCATGCTTCGCGCGCACTTTCCGGAAATTAAAATTGCCGTGCACGCTATAGACGCACCCTGCTTGACGGATTCTGAAAAGAGCCTGCTTGCACAGTTTTCCGGCTCCAATCCGGAATTTCCGCCTGCGGACAGGCTGTGGGAGGATGGCGACAGGCTGCAATTCGGTGAATCGGAGATACAGCTGCTGCATACCCCAGGTCACACGCCCGGCAGCGCTTGTTATTACCTCCCGCAGGAAGGGTGGCTATTCTCCGGTGATACGCTTTTCTGCGAGGATATCGGCAGAACGGATTTCCCCGGCGGGAGTTATGAAACCATTTTAGCGTCCTTGAAACGCTTGGGAACCCTGCCGGAGGAGACGATGGTCTTCCCCGGCCATGAGGAGGAGAGCACAATCGGGCACGAAAAACAGTACAATCCCGATATGCGCTCCGTGTTATCACCATGATATTAGCTGTTGTTGCACATCGCTTTCATTATGAACTGGAGAATCTCTGCCGCGTATTTTTTCCGCTGGAGAAAATTACGCTTACAAAGCAGGCCGAGCGCGGTGAAGAGCTGCAGGTGAATACAACGCTGGTTTCCGGCGAACAGACCATTGCGCGAGCGCAGCTGTATGCCGGAGATTGTGTATTCTGCGCCGAGTTGCCGGTTCCGCCAAGGGAGGATTATGATGCTGCCTGTGAGCTGACGCTGGCACAGGCACTGTTTGCAGTGCTGCGGGAGTATACCGGCTATCAGCCCCAGTGGGGGATACTCACCGGTGTTCGTCCGTCTAAGCTGATGCTGCGTCTGATGCGGGATAGCTCTCCGGAGGAGGCCAGCCGCTATTTTCAGGATTCGCTGCTGGTTAGCACGGAGAAAACAGCGCTCGCGCAGCGGGTTGCGCGGGAGGAGGAGCCGATTATCGCGCGCTCGCGCCCGGATTCCTTCAGTTTGTATGCGGCCGTACCGTTCTGTCCCTCGCGCTGCAGCTACTGCTCCTTTGTCTCTCACTCGATAACGGGGGCGAATGCAAAAAAGCTGATTCCGGACTATGTGAAAAACCTGGCGCGGGAGCTAGAGCAGACGGGGCGCATTGCGGCGGAGCTTGGTTTGCGCTGTGAGAGCATTTATATCGGCGGCGGCACGCCCACGGTTTTGGACGAGGAGAGCCTGGCCTTTATTATGGAGCGTATCTGCGCGAGCTTTAACATGCAAACCGTGCGTGAGTTTACGGTGGAGGCTGGCCGGCCGGATACCATAACGAAGGAAAAGCTAAAGGCGCTGCGCCGCCATGGCGTTGAGCGCGTGAGCATCAATCCGCAAAGCTTTTCAGATGAAGTGCTCCAGCGCATCGGGCGCATGCATAAGGCGCAGGAAACCGTGGAAGCGTATCGTTTGGCGCGGGCATGCGGGTTTTCCGTTATTAATATGGATGTGATAGCGGGCCTGCCGGGGGATAGCCCGGCGGGTTTTATGCAAACACTGGAGCGGGTTTTGGAGCTGCAGCCGGAAAATGTGACTGTCCATACCTTGGCACTTAAGCGCGCCTCGCGTATGATGACGCAACATGAGATGGCGGATGTGGCGCAGGAGACCGCGGAAATGCTGCATACCGCGCAGCGCATGCTCTCCGGCGCGGCCTTTCACCCTTATTATATGTATAGACAAAGCCGCTGTGTGGGTAACCTTGAAAATGTGGGCTGGTGCATAAGGGACAGCGCCTGCATCTATAATATCTATATGATGGAGGAGACGCACACCGTACTCGCGGCAGGCGCAGGCGCGGTCACAAAACTGAAGGATCCGCAGACAGACTATCTGGAGCGCCTGTTCAATTTTAAGTTCCCGTATGAATATAACAGCCGCTTTGCGGAAATGCTGGAGCGGAAAGAGCGGATTGCGCAATTCTATCAGCAATACGGAAAGGATAACGGGCCTATATGAACACACAGCTAGACCGAATCGATACAATCAATCACTATGCCAAACAGAAGCCGGAGGAACTCATAGCCGGGGCGGAGCGGCAGTTTCACGCGGAGTTGGATGCCGCAGTGAAGAAGTTGCACGGCGATAAAAATCGGCGCATCATCATGCTGGCGGGGCCGAGCGCCTCGGGCAAAACCACCAGTGCGGGGCTGTTGGGCGCAAAGTTGGCCGCCATTGGCGGGCGGGCGGTCACCGTTTCGTTGGATGATTTCTATAAAAACCGGAACGATGCCCCCCTTTTCTCGGACGGGAAACCGGATTTTGAAACCGTGCACGCTTTGGATTTAGAAGAAATCCGCCGCCGCTTTTTGGAACTGATAGAAACAGGGGAGAGTGAGCTGCCGCTGTTTGACTTTCAAAACGGGGGTGTGCGCAAAAAGGAACGTAACTGTGTCAAACTGGCGGAGCATGATGTCATCATTGTGGAGGGACTGCACGCACTGAACCCGCTGATTACCGAACATCTGCCGGAGGATAGCCTTTTTAAAATTTATATCAGCGTTTCCACACGCTTGCACGACGCAAAGGGGGCAACGGTGTTTTCCAAAACAGATCTGCGCTTTTTGCGCCGCCTGGTGCGGGATTATCAGTTTCGCGCCAGCTCTGTGGAAAACACCTTTCAACTGTGGGAGGGTGTGCTGCGCGGGGAAAATGCCTATCTGTTCCCATTCCGTCACACGGCGGATATCCGCATCAATTCCATGCATCCTTATGAGACCTGTGTCATTCGCAGCCTTGCCATACCGCACTTGGAGGGAGCCAGGGAGCACGCACGCTACGGCAAGCAGGCTGTCTCGCTGCTCAGGCGCCTGGCCGCCATGCAGGAAATAGACCGCATGCTAGTGCCGGAAAAATCCCTGCTGCGGGAATTTATTGGCTCATAAACCCCGAAGGTCACTCATATAACTATGCTGTGATAGTCGGCTGTGCAAGTTTGCGAAAAGTTTATTTGTTATTTAGCTTGAATTTCTTGCGCAATTTGGAAAAATGTGCTAGTATGGCTGGGTTGCCGTAAAAAAAGGGCTCACGGCTGCACAGCTTAAAGGGGTGTAACGCTTGGCGGAACGTAAAAAACAATCGGTTCTGAACGGGGCGCTGATTCTGGCAATCGGCATGCTTGGGGTGAAGCTGATTGGCATGCTGTTCAAAATGCCGCTTGCCGACATGATTGGTGTTTCCGGCAGGGGTTACTTTGATTCGGCATATAATATCTATACGCCCGTGTTTGCCATTTCTATGGCGGGGTTACCCGTGGCGATTGCCCGCATGGTTGCCGAGGATGTTGCCCTGCACCGCTACCGCGAGGCAAGGCGTGTGTTCGCTGTCGGTAAGCGGCTCTATTTAATTATCGGCACGGTGGGTATGCTTGCGCTGTTTTTGGCGGCCTACCCGTATGCGCTCTATTTAGAAGACATTTTGAAGATGCCGGCGATTTTCGCCATCGCGCCTTCCATTTTCTTTTGCTGTTATATGTCCGTCCACCGGGGCTACTATGAAGGCCTGCGCAACATGACACCCACTGCTATCTCGCAAATTATTGAAGCATCCGGCAAGTTGGTGATTGGCCTAACCATGGCGAAAATGGTGCTGCGCTATGGGGAAGGCATTTATAAAGATGCACTGGAGTCCGGGCAGACTACGGTAGAAATATTTGGCAAAGCCGTTTCAAGTGAAACGGAGGCTTATCTTGCGATTTACCCTTGGTCGGCGGCAGCTGCAATTGTCGGCGTAACAGCCGGCTCATTTTTCGCGCTGATGTTCCTTGTTGTGTATCATAAAATTAAGGGTGATAGCTTCACCCGTGCGGAGCTAGCCGCCTCGCCCAAGCCGATGGAAGGCTCCGTTATTGCGAAACGCCTGTTCGTTATTGCCGTGCCCATGATGGCGAGTTCTTTAATCCTGAATGTAACAAACTTGATTGATACGGTAATGATACAGGGCAGAATCACCCATGCGCTGGAAACGGATTTTGACACAGTAGAAAAAATATTTCATTCCGCGTTTTCCGTTGCGGTGGAAAACAATCGCCTTGATTTAAAGGTTATCAAGGATGTAGCAAATTATTTGTGGGGTACTTACGGCACCGCGCTGGACTTTCGCACCCTTGTGCCTACCATAACCTCTTCGCTTGGTATCAGTGCCTTGCCCGCACTTGCCGCCGCTTGGGCAACAAAGGATCGCATCAGCGCGAAAAATACGGTGAACACCGTGCTGCGTTTTTGTCTGCTGATTGCCCTGCCTGCGGGCGTTGGGATGGCAGCCCTGGCAAAGCCCATTCTGACCTTGATTTACGGGCGCGGCAACAGCGCCGAAGCGATTGACAACGTGTCAATGATTATGATGACTTACGGGCTTTTCACAGCCTTTATGGCCATTTCAACGCCGATTACCAATATGCTGCAAGCCATCGGCAGGACGGATATCCCCATTCGTTCCCTCGCCGTTGCGGCGTCGGTAAAAGTGGCGCTGAACTATGTGCTTGTGGGCAACCCCAAGCTGACCATTTACGGCGCGGTGATCGGAACGGTTGTGTTCTATTTGATTATCGTCGCATCCAATCTCAGCTCGCTACTTTATATCACCAAGGTTAAAATACAAATCACCTCGGTGTTGCTCAAGCCGCTGCTGTGCGCCCTACTGTGCGGTGCAACAGCCTGGGCGTCCTACGGCTTGATTAACCGCCTGCTGATACAGCTCGCCCCCTCTTTGGAACGTGTCGCGGTGGTTAGCGCAACGAATATTGCAACGGGCGTTGCCATCGGTTTGGCGGGCATTGTTTACCTTGTTTCGTTGCTTTTAAGCCGTTCGGTGCAAAAAGAAGAGGTTTTAAGCCTGCCAAAAGGAGAAAGTATTGCAAAAATACTTGAAAAATATAGATTGTTGGGTTAAAATACCATTATGTATGGAGGGATATAGGCATGAGGGATGACTTCGCTGCGAAAGAACGCTATTCGCTGGAGGACGTTGCCCATATTATGCGTATCCTCCGTTCACCGGGCGGATGCCCTTGGGATGCGCAGCAAACGCATGAAAGCATCCGCAAGAATCTGATAGAGGAATGCTACGAGGTCATTGAGGCCATCAACAAGGCGGATAGCACCTTGCTGTGCGAGGAGCTCGGCGATTTGTATATGCAGGTGGTGTTCCACGCGCAAATGGCAGAGGATGCGGGGCACTTTAGCTTGGAGGACGTGGCGGACGGCCTTTGTAACAAACTGATTGAGCGCCACCCCCATGTGTTCGGTGATATGCAGGCGCAGGATGCCGCACAGGCTCTCTCGAATTGGGATGCCATGAAACGCAGTAAGAAGGGGCAAAAAGCGGGGAGCGACCCGATGAAGACTGTGCCGCGCGAGCTGCCGGCTCTTATGCGCAGCGCCAAGGTACAGCAAAAAGCGGCAATCGCCGGCTTTGACTGGCCGGATATCAGCGGTGCGCTGGACAAGCTGCATGAAGAAACCAGGGAACTTGAGCAGGCTATCGCGGCAGGCAAGCAGGAGGCAATGTTAGACGAGCTGGGTGACCTGTTGTTTTCGGCGGTCAACGTCTCCCGCTTTATTAAAGTTGACGCGGAAGAAGCATTGACAGCAGCCTGCGATAAGTTTATTCGCCGCTTTGAGAAGGTGGAACAGCTGGCGCAGGAAAAAGGTATGCAGATGCCTGAAGCGTCGCTGGAGGAGTTGGACAAGCTTTGGGAACAGGCAAAACGTTAAATAGTCATGCAATACTTTTCAGTATTTCATAAAAAGAAAAAACAAAAAGGAGAATTTGGCATGAACAAAACTGAATTCGTCAATGCAATCGCAGAAAAAGAGGGTCTGGAGAAGAAAAAGGCTGAGCAGGCAGTAAACGCTGTTCTGGAAGGCATTCAGGATGCACTTGCAAAGGGCGAGAAGCTCCAGTTCGTCGGCTTCGGTACCTTTGAGGTGCGTGAGCGCCCCGCCAAGCAGGGTCGCAACCCCAAAACAGGCGAAACAATCAACATTCCGGCTTCCAAGGCTCCGGCTTTCAAAGCAGGCAAGGCGTTTAAAGACATCGTCGCGAAATAATCGAATTCCATATAAAAACAGCTGTAACAATATTGCGTTGTTACGGCTGTTTTTTTGGGTGAAAAAAACTTGCATTTTTATTTGAGTGTGTTACAATAGATTAAATCAAATAAAACAGTAAAGACGATGACGAACAAGAGTATGTATTGCTTGATTCCAGAGAGAAGATGGTTGGTGCGAATCTTTATGATGGCAATATGGAAGGCGTTTCCGAGTTGTGACTTGAAAAAGGAAGCTTGAGTAGAGGTCAACGGATTTCCACCGTTATAGGGAGAAGGCATACAGTGTTCATCACTCGTGCTGTAGAGTGCAGAAGGCTACTTCTGAATTTAGGTGGTACCGCGGATTGTAACAATTCGCCCTAAGCTAATTGCTTGGGGCGTTTTTAGTTTTTAAGGGGGCTACAAAAATGAGCAAGGTTTCATTAGAGGCAATGGTAAATTACTGCAATCAGTATGGGTTTATTTTTCAAGGCAGCGAGATTTATGGCGGCTTAGCCAATACTTGGGATTACGGGCCACTCGGTTCCAGGCTAAAAAATAATATCAAGGACGCATGGCGATACTTTTTATCCAGAACGCAGATAACAGTTATGAGCTTGATGCAGATATTTTAATGAATCCCAAAGTATGGGAAGCGAGTGGACACTTGGCGAGTTTTACAGATCCGCTATTGGATTGCAAAGAATGCAAGGCAAGGCATCGCGCCGACAACCTGATAAACTCGTTTGATGAAGCGGCTAAACCCGATAGCATGTCACAAAATGAAATGCTCTTATTTATAAACGAGAACAAGCTGCCCTGCCCGAAGTGCGGCGCATCCAAATTCACAGATATTCGCCAGTTCAACCTAATGTTTTCCACTCAGTTAGGGGCCACACAGGACAGCTCATCAACAATTTTTTTGCGCCCTGAAAACGCGCAGGGAGAATATGTCAATTTTCTCAATGTTTTACGAAGCATGCGCGTAAAGCTCCCTTTTAGCATAGGCCAAATTGGAAAGGTATTTAGAAATGAGATTACTCCTGGAAAGTTTGTTTTTCGGACAATTGAATTTGAACAGATGGAATATCAGACATTCTGCAAAGAAGGTCAGGATGAAACGCTATACGATTATTTCAAGCAATACGGCGTTACTTTTTACAAATTCCTTGGCCTGGATCCATCCAATCTCAGGTTTCACGACCATGAAAAATTAGCGCATTATGCAAAAGCGGCTTGTGATATTGAATATCTCTTTCCCTTTGGATGGGGGGAGGTCAACGGCACACATAACCGAACAGATTATGACCTGCGGCGGCATCAGGAATATTCCGGCAAGAATCAGACCTATTATGATGAACAGGCAAACGAACGGTTTATTCCTTATATCATTGAATCGACCTATGGCGTGGGCAGGACCTTGTTAGCCATATTGTTTGAGGCTCTCGAAGAAGAGCAGCTTGTTGACGGCGATTCCAGGCTGGTCTTGCGAATAAAACCGTTCTTGGCTCCGTTCAAAGTTAATATTCTGCCGTTGCAGAAAAAGCATCATGCCGCAAAGGCGACCGAGGTGTATGCCATGCTGAGAAAATATGTTATGTCCTCGTATGATGATGCCGGCAGCATCGGAAAGCGATATCGCCGCGGCGACGCAATCGGAACACCTTTTGCGGTTACGATAGATAATAATACCTTAGAAAAAGAAATGGTCACGCTCAGAGAGCGAGATTCTATGAAACAGATAAATTTGCATATTGATGAATTAGTATCGTATATTAGCAAGAAAGTTTCGTATTGACGGTGAACTTATATTCGTCCGCTTCCTTTTTATACCAATTGGTATTAGGAAGCAATGGACGCAACTATTATTTCGGCGCTTCATCAGACCAAAAAATCCTTTTTGTTATACCGTAAACAAGCTGCAGTAATGCAACCCGCAACCACAACAACGCCTATTATCCATTCCGGTGCGCGGATTCCTTCGCTCAACAGCTTTTGTGTTTTAATCCAATCCATCGGAGAAGCATAAATCAAAAAATCCAATTTATTCACGACAGCGGATAGAACCCCCAAAACAAAAGTGCCGAACACGATGGAGATTGTTGCACTTAAGGCACTTTTCGCGCTTCTGATTAGCGATGAAAGAAGAATGCCGATTGACATAAATACAAGGCCGACAAACGTGATTGCGCTGAAAAAGGTTGCCGATTCTCGGACTGCTTCTGTAAAATTAAAATCGCTAAATGAAAGATAGCCGAAAACGGTAATTACAGAAAAGATTGCCAGCATCAAGGTAAATAATAACAGTAGGGCGAATACCTTCTGAAAGAAAATCTCGCGGCGGGATACCGGCTTTGCGTATAGGTACTCAATGGTTCCGTCCGTTTCTTCTTTTACAAGCAGGTTCACTGCCTGTTGGGTGGCAAAAACCATAACAGCCAGGACGATAAATTGCAGGACATAACCAAAAAAGTCGGTTATTTTTGTAAAGTCAGGCAATTGCTCCAAACCCAAAGCAGCCAGTAGCGCGGGGTCCACGCCCTCCAGCTTTGCACTGGCCAATGACTGCATAGATTCGGTTTGCAGCGATGGAAAAAATGCCAGCATGGCAAAAATAACGCATCCGACTGCAATGGTCCAAGTCACAGCGCTCCGGCGAAGATTGCGCAGCTCTAACAACAACACGTTCATCGGCTGTCCTCCTGCCCATATAGGTTCATAAACCGTTCTTCGATGCTCTCGTTTTCAACCGTGAAATCATCCGGTCTTATTTTGCCGAGCAAGGTTATCAAGGAATTGCTGTCATCGCCGCATCGGAAGGTGCAGCTGCCGTTTGCCCGGGTTATTACAGCGGCGTCCGGAATCGCCGCTTGGTCGCCGCCGTGCACTGTAATCTTTTTTCGCGGTTGCACTTCCTTCAAATCCGTAACAGTGAGAATTGTTCCGTTTTTGATAAAAGCAACCCTGTTGCAATACAGCTGCACTTCGGCCAGGTTGTGGCTGGAGAGCAGAACGGTGACACCCCTTTGCGTTTGGCTTTTTAATTCTTCAAACAGCCTTTTCTGTATCATGGGGTCAAGGCCGTTTGTAGGTTCATCTAAAATGAGTACCTTGGGTTTTGACGCCATTGCGCAGACGATGGCCACCTTTTTCTTGTTGCCGGAGGAGAGCTCACGAAAACGCTTGCTGCTGTTGAGCTCAAAAAGCTCGCAAAGCCGCTCTGCTTCTTTACCGTACCCATCAGATTGATAGAAATTTCCGTTTCGTTTCAACAGTTCTTCCATCTTCATGTTTTCATAAAAGCGAACGTCGCTCGGCACATAGCCTGTAAATTTTTTTATTGCCTTAGCCTCTCTTGCGCTATCCTTGCCACAAATAGACGTTTGGCCACAGTCCGCAAACAAAAAACCCAGCAGAACCTTGATTGTTGTAGACTTTCCCGCGCCGTTCGGGCCGACAAAGCCGAAAAGTTCCCCTTCGTTTATAGAAAAGCTCACATCCTGTGTGCCCAGTTGTTTGCCATAATATTTCCTCAGGTTTTGAATTTCAATCACGGCCATTGCGAACACCTCCTTATACCAATCACCTTTTAGAATGCTTGCAAAATTCGGTAACGAGCGTTTCATGTATGCGCTCTTGCCGAATTTTGCAAGAAGTATTCTTAATGGTGATTGGTATTATACCAATCTCCATTATTCCAACTATTGACAATATAACGAATTTTTCACAAAAAAGCAAGAGGGAAGTATCATAGCAATCTCCCCAGAATTGGTATCGGCAGTATGCAAAACCCGCGCAGGATAGTTCCGACGCGGGTTAACAAGTTCTACTATTCACTTGGCAACACAACAACCGTTGTGTCCTTCTGTCCCAGCCTCGCTTTGTGCATTGCGGCGCAACACTTCTTTGGTTTCAATTGCTCTTCTCTGCGGGGGATGCAGGCTTATATTCTGAAGACCTCCGCTTATGTGAGCCAAACTACCTCTGCCGCTTATAGGTCAAAGCGAGACCGGAACAAAACTGCGTTGTACATTGGTATCGCCGCCTTTCTGTTTGGATTAGTCTGCGTTTCGGCTTTATGGCCTTTAAACCAGACCCTGTGCTCCCGCAGGAACACGCCCGCCACCGAGCTTTGTGTTTCTCCTTGGAACATCTATAGTATAACGCGGAAATTGGTGAATGTCAATAGAAATTCCTAAAATAGTTCAATAAATTTATCAATAATGAAATTACGCATATTTGCTATTGACGTCTCACGGAAAATTGGGTAAACTATAGAAAGAGCAATGCGATGGAGCATTTAATTGCGTGGAGAGGAACAGAGGATATGGAAGAAGAATACACCCCGGATATTGTCAGCGTCGTGGATGAGGACGGCAAAGAGCATGTGTTTGAGGAATTGGATCGCATAGAAACTGATACGGGGAAATATGTTGCGCTCATTCCGCTGTATGACGATGCGGCACAGAGCCTGGAGGAACGCGCAGAGCTGATTCTGCTGGAAGTGATGGAAGAAAACGGCGAAACATACCTCACACCCATTGAAAACGAGGAAACTTTTACGCAGGTAGGGGAGCTGTTTGAGGAGCGGCTTTCGGACTTGTATGACATTGAAGAAGAATAACCGCATTCCCTGCTGAGTGCGATAAATACGGCTTATATTAACCCAACACGTTTTCCAAGGGAGCCTTGCTCCGGCGGCGAATTGCAGACCTCCCGGCCGGTCTTCCGGCCGGACGAAGGGAGCGTGAAACCGCAGGGCGGCGCCCACCTGCTAAGAGCAGGTTATTATCAGTCGTATCCGGCTTGGCGGGGCACTTTTTATGATGAAAAGGGGCGTCGGGGAAAGGGCACAAACATGCGTGCAGTTGTTAAGGGAGAGATTATTGACATTTTGCCCTATACACAGGGCTTTTTATATTTAGAGGCGCAGGAGCTGGAGGACGGGAACACCAAGGCCAGCTTTTTTGCTTTTGATCAAGAAAGTGACACGATATTTCCCGTTAAAAAAGGAGATTATTTAAGAATTAAATACGGCCCGCAATATCAGCGGATTACGCAGCAGCTGGAAGACTTTGTGTTCTGCCGCAGCATTCGCATGATGAATAAAACGCAGGTGGTGCTCTATGAGGATGGAAAACTCCTGCAGTTTTATGCAAACGGCGAACAGCTGCGCAGCGAAATGCTGCAATATCAAGGCTCACCCGCCTGCAGCCCCTGTGAGGGGGATAACAGCCTGTGGTGCGTGGTGCCGGAGCAGAACGCCGTGATTCATTATTCTCTGGCAGAAAGGCGGGTGCTACTACGCATCGGCGGAGGCAGCTCCACAGCGTTTGCCAACCCGGTGAGCGTAACAAGGGTTGTGGATAAGCTTTACATATGCAGCAAAAACGCCTTTAAAATCCGTACGTTGTCATTGGATAATTACAATGTGCGGGACTATGTATCCTTTCAGGAGCCTGTGCAGCGCTATTTCCGCATTGCGGACAAAGAATATGTGCTGCTGGAATCGGGGGTTTATCGCCTATAGGTCATAGGACAAGGGAGGCTCTCCTATGGAATTTCATGCGATTACGCGCGAATATTACGCGAAATGGCTCTGTGTTGCACCGCATTTGCTGGATGAAACCGGTATCTTTGCGGTGTATAACGCCGCAAGGAATGAACAGCTCGTGGGATACCCAAAAGCGCTTGACGTTTTACATTGATAATAATTGGATTTGAAAAATATGTTGATACTGTTATGATAAGTCTCTGATACTTATTTTAGTGTATATTGCCCCTCGCGCAGCGCTGTGAGCAGCTGTGCGTTTGTCCGTATTTGCTCGGGAAAATACACGCCGCCATAGGCGACACACTGCGTTCCGTGATAGTCCGAGCCGGACAGCGGGCGCAGCTTGTATTTTTCTGCCCAAAACGCGGCGGCGTCGTTGCTGGAGTTGTGGCTGGAGTTGCCGTTGTAGACCTCCATGCCGTCCAGCATATGGTAGTCCGCAATCATCATTTCATGGCGGAAGGGGTGCGCCTGGAAAATCAACAGCCCGTTCGCGTCCGCCACCGGGCGGAAGGCCTCCAGCGAGGGAAAGCTGTCCAAATCCGGCGTGTTTTGCACAAAAGCTTCGTCAAACCCAAACAGCAAATAGTCATTGTCCGAATCCAAAAAACGGATTTCCATCGCGAGCAAAACCGAAAAATCCGGCGTTTCCTCCTCGTGCGCAAGGCGCCATCCGTCTAAAAAATATGCGGCCTTCGCCTCCCAACTGTCGCTCTTCGCCCGCCTGAGTGCACGCGGGTGCATGTGGTCGGTGATGATGATGCCGTTGTAACCGATGCGCTTATAATTGCGCGCAACCTCGCGCGCGCACTGCCCTCCGCAGGGAGAAACCTCGCTGGTGTGTACATGGGTATCAAATAAAAACTGATTCAATGTTTCACGCTCCATCTAATGTTGTGTTTTATTATAATGCATAAACAAGTTGCGGTCAAGAACGGTTGACATTCCCTTCATAAAAAAGTAAACTTGGTATATTAAACAGATGGAGAGACAATATGACAATTTTAGAAAACCTGGTTGATTTTTCCAAGCGCTACGGCTCCCGGCCGGATTTGGTTCTCGCGGGGGGCGGCAATACCTCAGCGAAAGAGGACGGTGTTTTGTATATCAAAGGCTCCGGTGTTTCCCTGGCGGAAATTACGGCGGATGGCATTGTGAAAATGGATAGGCAGCGCCTGGACGCCATGTTTAGCGCGCAGTATCCGCAGGAGGACACGCAGCGTGAGGCGGCAGTGCTGGCCGACTTAATGGCTGCGCGTTGCGAGGGGGAGCAGCACAAACGCCCCAGCGTGGAAACGCTGCTGCACGCCATGTTTCCGCAGCGCTATGTGCTGCATGTTCACCCCGCTCTGGTCAATGGGCTGACCTGTTCCCGCGGGGGTGAAGCGCGGGCACGCGAGCTTCTGCCGCGCGATTTTATTTGGGTGGACGAATGCAAGCCCGGTTATCTGCTCTCCCGCAGCTGTGCAAAAGCAATGCAACGGTATCAAGAAGAAAAAGGGGCAGCTGCCAACTTGTTGTTGCTGCAAAACCATGGAATCTTTTTTGCCGCGGAAGACGTTCAAGAGTTAGAAGGTATGTTGCAAGCAGTTATGACTGCGCTGCAGGGTGCGGTGACGCGTCAGCCGAACGTGGAGCAAACTGGCGAAACGGATGACCAAAAAGAAATTGGCCTTGCGCTGTGTGCGTTATTCGAGGAACCGATGGCGTACCGCCTGTGCGCGGGCAGCGATGTGCTGCATTTTTGCAGCGGTATTCAACAGGCTGCCGCGCTGATGCAGCCCTTTACGCCAGACCACATTGTGTATTGCAAGGCGAACCCACTCTATGTGGATGAGCCGCGAAAAGCCTCTCGCCTTATGCAAGCTTACAGCCTGCTGCACGCATACGCACCGCGTGTGTTCTTGGTGGAGGGCGTGGGTGCCTATTGCCTTGGCGCAAGCGAGAAACAGGCGGAAACCTGCCGGGCATTGTTTTTGGATGCGGTAACAATTGCCGTTTACGCGCAGAGCTTCGGCGGCTGCCGTCACATGAGCCGCGCGATGACAGATTTCATCGTGAATTGGGAAGTGGAGTCTTACCGGGCGCGGCTAAGCAATTAATACCGTAGAAGGAGTTTTATATGACGCTAGAACAAGCCAAACAACAGGCGGCAAAGAGCCGCTTGCAACCGGGCATGCCCGGCCGCCTTGCGGGCAGGGTGGCAATTGTCACAGGCGCGGCGCAGGGCTTTGGGCGCGGTATTGCGCAGGAGCTACACAGTGAGGGCGCAAGGGTTGTGATTGCGGACTTGGAATTTCAGCGGCAGCAGGCGCAGGAATTTGTGGCTGAGCTGGGGAGGGATGCACTGTTTTGCCCGGTGGATGTTACACAGGAGGATTCCGTGCGGGACATGGTCTGTGCCACAGTAGAGCAGTTTGGCAGGCTGGATTTGATGGTTTCCAACGCCGGTGTGGTGAAGGCAGGCTCCTTGACTGAGCTATCTCCACAGGATTTTAATTTTGTGACACAGGTCAATTACACCGGTTTTTTTCTCTGCGCAAAATATGCGGCGGAAATCATGAAGGCGCAGTTTGCGGCGGATGCCGCTTTTTGGGGCGATATAGTACAAATTAATTCCAAATCCGGGCTTGTAGGCTCTAAAAATAATGCGGCTTATGCGGGCAGCAAATTCGGCGGAGTAGGCTTGACACAGAGTTTTGCGCTGGAGCTTGCGCCATGGCAAATCAAGGTAAATGCGATTTGCCCCGGAAATTATTACGACGGCCCGCTCTGGTCCGACCCCGAGAAGGGGTTGTTTGTGCAATACTTGAAGGCGGGCAAGGTTCCGGGAGCAAAAACCGTGGAGGATGTCAAGGCGCATTACCTTGCGCTCTCTCCCATATGCCGTGGCTGCTTCCCGGCAGATGTGGCCAAGGCTATCTTTTACTGCGTGGAGCAACAATATGAAACCGGGCAGTGCATCCCCGTCACCGGGGGACAGGTTATGCTTGGTTGAACGGAGTTAACTATGCAAACGGAGATTTTGTCACAATTAAATGCGCCCACAAAAGGGGAACGGCTACAAAACCTCAAGACCCTGCTGCAGCGGGAAACGCAGAGCCCTCCGGTACTCCCGCAGTTCGCGAACAATCATATCCACACGTTCTATTCCTTTTCGCCCTATTCCCCGGCGGCGGCTGTTTGGTTTGCGCGTGCGGCGGGTTTAAATACGGCGGGGCTTATGGATCATGATTCCATTGCGGGGGCCGAGGAGTTTATTTGCGCGGGGGAGTTGGCGGGCGTTGCGACGACTGTGGGCATGGAGTGCCGCGTCAGCGTTGCGGAAACCGCCCTTGCGGGCAGGCGCATCAACAACCCGGATCAATGCGGCATTGCCTATATGGCGCTGCACAGCGTCCCACACAGCCGGATTCCGGAATTACAGGCATTTTTTGCCCCCCTGCGGAAAAAACGCAATGCGCGTAACGCAAAAATACTTGAAAACATAAACCGTATCATGCGGGAATACGGTATAGGAATTACCATGGACGCGGTGCTTTCTTTGTCCCAATATACAAATGGAGGCAGCGTTACAGAACGGCATCTGCTCTATGCGCTGGCGCTGGAAATTGTAAAACAGCAGGGGGGACGGACGGTCGATTTTTTACAGGGAGCTATGCGCATTCCCCTAAACGAGAAGGAGCAGAGCCTGCTGCGAGATGGAGATAACTCTTATGTTCTCTATGACCTGCTTGGCGTGCTTAAGGCAAATTTGGTGGAACGCATCTATGAAGATGCCGCGGAGGAATGCCTGTCGTTGGCTGCCTTATGCAATTTGGCGCAACGAACAGGTGCCTTGCTGTGCTACGCCTACCTCGGCGATGTCGGCGATAGCGTAACCGGGGATAAAAAGGCGCAGTGCTTTGAGGATTCCTATTTGGAACTGCTCTTCACCGTCATGCGGGAAAACGGCGTGGGCGCTATCACCTACATGCCCTCACGCAACAGCAAACAGCAGCTCATGCGTGTGATGGCGCTGTGTAAGCAATACGGCTTTATGGAAATTTCCGGCGAGGATATTAATTCCCCGCGCCAAAAATTTATCTGTGAGCAGCTCGCGCTGCCGGAATACAGCCACTTAATCGTTTCCACACGGAAGCTGATTGAGCGGGAACTTGCTATGGTCTGAAACACTTTTGAGGAGGCTTTTCATGAAAAACATGCTGATCTTAACCGTGCTGCGCAGGGTCTTTGCCGCGTTCATTGCGCTGCTGATGCAGCTGGGCTTGCCCATTTTTGACACACTTTCTCCCGCTCAACCTGACGGAACGGAGCTGTTGGAGCCGGCCGAACAATCTTGGACGCGTGCAAAGGTTTTGTCCGAAAGCTATTACGCGCAATATTATAACCCCGCGCTGCGCAGACTCTCGTTCCACGCCTTTGGCTCACAGAACGCGACCTGCTGGGAGTATATCGGCCTGATTTCCCTAACCTACAAGCTTGCGCAGAGTGATTCTGCCTGTCTGAAACAGCTGGACGGAATACTGGAAGGCTTGCGCCATTACCGTAAGCTGAACGCAGATGGCAGCTTTGCCGGCTATGTGGTGGACCGCGCAGCTCTGCCGGACGCTACGGAATCCGTTGGAATCGCCTATGACGATAACATGTGGCTTGGCCGTGATTTTGTTGCGCTGTATGAGCTGACAAATGATGCCCGCTATCTAACGCTGGCGAAGGAAATTGCGGATTTCATCCTCGCCAATGCCTATGTCGAGTTGCCGCAGGCGCTGTTCAGCGCGAAGGGTCTCCCGGTGAAAGAGGAAACGGTCGGCGGCTTTTATTGGGACTATCGCCGCGATGCGGTGCATACCTGTTCCACTGGCCCCGCCGCGCAGTTCCTCGCGGCGCTGTACCGCGTGACAAATGAACCGCGCTATCTTGACCATGCCAAGGCGGCCTATCACTTCCTGTCCTATCTTGAAAACGATGCCGGTGTGTTTCATGATTTGATGCGTTTTACCAAAGACGCCGATAACCGGATTATCGCCATCGGTTCGCCGGATACAGCCACGTATTCCTACAACTCCGGTTCGCCCATCACAGCGGCGATGGAGCTGTACCGCATTACGCAAGATGCACAGTATCTGAACGACGCCAAGCATTGGGCGCAGGCGGCGGAGCAATACTTCGGTGCGCAGGACTATTCCGGCAAGGGCACATCCGCCTGGTTTAACCTTATTCTGCTGAACGGTTACACTGCGCTTGCCCCTTACGCCGATGAAGCGCAGGCCTATATCGAGCACATGCGTGATGCCATCAACTTTGCCTATGACAATTACCGCGCGGAGGGCTTATTGGGTGTGCATGAGAACGCGCTGCCGCCCAGCTGGACGGATGGTTTCCCAGATCAAAACTACCGCCCCAACGCCCTGCAGGCGAGCGCAGCGGCAGAGATTTATGCAACATTACATAGCTATGATATTATTTCTGCACCAAACAGTAGTAAAAATTTTGCGGGCTAAAATCCCTTAAATCCAAGCATTCCAGCCCGCAAAATTAACTACTGTTAAGTGCCGGAGTAATATACAGAAAGGGTGAGTAACATGGATGTTTACAGAAAAATAATCAGCGTTCTCGCGTCCATTCTCCTTGCGTTCACCTCTTTTATTGCCTGTTATGTCAATAAAGAAGAGGATAAGAACAAACATCCGGATTTTTATGAGCCGGTGAGTACACAGACTTTCACCATGTTTGATGCCTATCTGCGCGGCCAGAGCGTCACAACGGACGGTGAGGCCTACTATTTCAGCTCCAATTACGGCATCATCAAAACACAGCTGGATGCCTCCACCGTCATTTGCCGCAATGTTCTGGCA
This sequence comes from Oscillospiraceae bacterium, assembly GCA_031549535.1. GTDB lineage: Bacteria > Bacillota > Clostridia > Oscillospirales > Acutalibacteraceae > JAVBPP01. Next base: position 30,874 of record JAVBPP010000017.1, on the reverse strand, counting down.
ATTCCGCCGGAGCTGCTTAAGCTCGGCTGCAAGCACATCGGCGGAATTTCCTATATGGACGGTAAAATTTATGCGCCGATTGAAGACAGCAAGGTGTTTGAGAACCTGTACCTCGCGGTTTATGATGCGGAAACCCTGCAATATATTAAGAGCGAAAAGCTGCCGGGCGAATATCATGAAAACGGTGTACCCTGGTGCGTTGCCGACCCGGATAACAAGGTGATTTACACCGCAAGGCGTGACCATATCGAAGTCGTCAATGTGTTTGACGCCGAAACCCTGCAGTTTAAAAGAACCATCCCGATTGAAAGCCCCATTCATAAAATTCAAGGCGGGCAGATGTATCAAGGTATCCTTTATTTGGCCATCAGCCGGGATGATCAGGCTGTGTATGCCGTGGATTTGACAAACGGAAAAGTCCGCAAAGCCTTCGCGCGCCATCTGGTCAAGGACAGCGAGGGCGAGGGCATGGCGATTCTGCCCACGCAGGATGGGTTGTTCCACGTGCTGGATATCGCCAGTGTCCGTGTAGCGGTGCATTTCCGCCACTATGATTTTGACCCGGCAACGATTCAGTGGAAGTGATATTACTCCTGCATCAAATGGTAGCCCGGGTTTTGCGGGATAAAATCCCATACAGCAAAGCATTTCATCCCGCAAAAGCTGTGACCATTACATGCAGGAGTAATAGATTACTGAAAATTTCTGCTTGAAAAGCCGGGCAAACTATGTTATACTTTTTTTATTATAATAATAGAGGGTTCAAGGAGAAAATGATATGAAACACATTAAAACCATCAACAAGGCCAGCTTAAAGCAGAGCGCAGCGAAGGGCGGTTGCGGCGAGTGCCAAGCATCCTGCCAGTCTGCCTGCAAAACCTCTTGCACGGTTGCAAACCAAAAGTGTGAAAACTAAGCTGTTCCACAAAAGCGGGAGCGTTGCTCCCGCTGATTTTTTGTTAAGGAGACATAACGAACTACCATGATACATACCTTTACCTTGCATGGTTTCTATATTGTTTTAGACGTCCACAGCGGCGCAGTGCATGTTGTGGACGAATTAAGTTATCGCGTTGTGCAGACTCTCGCGGCTCCTCTCACACCGATTTGTCCGAAGGAGACGCTGGCTGTCCTGACACAGGAAGGGTTTGAGGGGCAGGATATTCTTGCGGTTTATGAGGAGCTCTACAGTTTGTATCAAGACGGTCTGCTGTTCTCACAGGACAGCTATGCACCCTTTGCCGCGGCTCTGGGGCCTGCGCCGATTAAATCCATGTGCCTGAATGTTTCGCATGATTGCAATTTGCGCTGCAGCTACTGCTTCGCTGCCCAGGGCGATTTTGGCCACGGACGCAAATTAATGTCGTTTGAAACAGGCAAGGCCGCAATCGATTTTATGCTCAAGCACTCCGGCGGACGGCATAACCTGGAAGTTGACTTTTTCGGCGGGGAACCGCTGATGAATTTTGAAGTTGTGAAGCAAATTATCACATATGCAAGGCATGTAGAACAGGAATATCAAAAAAACTTTCGCTTTACAATCACCACAAACGGTCTGCAGCTGGATGATGAAAAAATCGAATACATCAACCGTGAGATGTCGAACGTGGTTCTGTCTCTGGATGGCCGAAAGGAAGTCAATGACAGACTGCGCATACGGACGAACGGTTCCGGCTGTTATGACAGCATTGTCCCCAAATACCAGAAACTGGTTGCGGGCAGGGGAGAGAAGGACTATTTTGTTCGAGGCACCTTCACGCGCGAAAATCTGGATTTTTCCAAGGATGTACTACATATGTACGAAATTGGCTTTCCGAAACTGTCTATTGAACCAGTCGTTGCCCCGGAAAGTGAAGCATATGCCTTGACAGCAGATTTGTTGCCGGCCATTGAGGCCGAATATGAAAAGCTGGCTAGCATTCTGGTGGAGAAAAAGAAAAGGGGAGAGAACATACACTTCTTTCATTTTCAACTGGATTTAGATCAGGGGCCTTGCGCAATCAAGCGCCTGCGCGGTTGCAGCTGCGGTAACGAATATGTTGCCGTGACTCCAGAGGGGGTCATCTATCCCTGCCACCAATTCATCGGCATGGAGGAATGGAAGATGGGCAGCGTGTTACAGCAAAGCCTGGATATGGAAAAAAAGGCTGTGTTCTCCCATTCTCATATTTATAATAAGCCGGAATGTATGCAATGCTGGGCGAAATTCTATTGCAGCGGCGGATGCAATGCAAACAACTATCAATATATGCAAAGCATCACGACCCCCCACGAATTATCCTGTGCGCTGGAGAAAAAGCGTTTGGAATGCGCAATCATGATGCAGGCTGCACTATGTGACTAAGGCCAAACCCAAAAAGGATACACAAAAGGTCGAGAGAAAATTTTCATGTTTCTCTTGACCTTTTGTGTATTTCTGTACAAGTTTCGTCATATAGATAATACTAATCTCCCAATTCAAACGGAGATAAGTGGTGACTATTTGACAGGGGGAGCCAATCTATGGATTTTAGACGAAAAAAAAGGACAACTCAAAAAAAACGTTTGCCCAAAATTTCACAAAAAACAGTGCAGAATATGTTAGGAAGCTGGCAACTGCTCTTGCTTTTGGCGATTCTGACCTGCGGAATGGTTTTCGGCGCAGCGCTGCTGAAGCATTCACAAGGTGCAGCGGCGGAAAAAATACTGGAGCTACTGGAACAATACCGTTTGCTGCGTGAAACCCAAAGCCTGTTGGAGACTTTTTGCAACGCTATGCTGCTTACACTACTGCTGACAGGCCTGGCTTATATGGGCGGTCTGTGCGCGGTCGGACTGCCGGTTTTAGTCTGTCTGCCCTTCCTGAAAGGTTTGGCAACGGGCGTTATCAGCGGATACTTTTATTCCACTTTTGCACTAAAGGGGCTTGGCTACAGTTTGTTGCTAATTTGCCCGGGTGCGTTTCTTTCTTCGCTGGGTCTGTTACTCTGCTGTAACGAAAGCATGAAACAAACAAAAGCCATGTATCATCTGGTGTCCGATACATCTGAGCTGCAACGCGAGGGGGGGCTTCGGCTCTATAATCTGCGCTTTGCCGTTCTACTCCTGCTCGGCATCGCCGCTGCCGCCTTGGATGCCGTCCTCAACCGTTCCTTTGTTCAATTTTTTGATTTTGGCGTCTGATTCCGCATGAAAACCAGCCAAGGGGTTGGCGTTGGTAGCCTGCCGCAGCTGTTCATCCACAACATGGGTGTAAATTTGGGTTGTAGATAAATTTTCATGACCTAATATTTCTTTAATTAATAAAACATCCACGGCGCCGTATTGATACATCAGCGTTGCGGCCGTGTGGCGTAGCTTGTGAACGGAATAACCCTTATCGCTTAAGCCGGATTTATCGAGGTAGGATTTTACGATATACTGAACAGTTTTAGGGCTGATTCGTTGGTTGCGGCTGCTGAGAAATAAAGCATCGCGATCCTTCACGCGTTCATGCGGGCGCTCCCGCAGGTGTGCATTTACAGCGCTGATACAGGCATCATTCAAATAAACCGTACGCTCTTTATTGCCTTTTCCGGTAATACGCATGGTATTATCATCCCGGATATCGGAAATATTTAGAGATACCAGCTCAGAAAGGCGCATTCCGCAATTCAAAAATAACGTTACTATGCAGAAATCCCGTGCCTTATATGGCCCGTCCACGCTGTTCAGCAAATCTTTACATTCCTGCAGTGTAAGATATTTGGGTAAACTTTTTTTCAGTTTCGGCAACTCCAGCTCCTGCATGGTGTTTTCCGGAATTTGTTTTGTTTGAACAGAAAGATACTTATAAAGCAATTTAATCGCAGTAACTTTCCGCGCACGGGCTGCCGCATCATTTTCCCGTTCATCACGGCAAAAGGATAAAAAAGCATAAGCGTCAAACAGCGTAATCTGCTGGACTTGCTCCAGCGTGATTCCGGCTATGTTGATGTCATCAAAGGCAAGCGAATCCGGAACCCAGCCCTTGCTCCGCGCCGCATACCGAAAGAAAGTACGCAAATCCGAAGCATACTCCAAAATCGTCAGATTAGAATGATTCTTTACCGCATTCAGATAATTCAGATAATCCTGCACGCACTGCGGCAATTGCCGTATTTCCTCCTTATGCAAACGCTTCCGCCTCCCCTCAATTATACAAAACATTTATTTTGTATAATTGCATCAATCTGCTTTACTTGGGCATTATACCCCGTTTTTTGTATCTTTTATTACAAATCACCTTTTAGAATGCTTGCAAAATTCGGTAACGAGCGTTTCCTATATGCGCTCTTGCCGAATTTTGCAAGAAGTATCCTTAATGGTGAATTCGTATAAGGAATGGACTGCCATGTGCACTTCACGTATGACAGTCCATTCCTATATGATTGGTTATCGCTTCTCTTCCTTACGTTCTTTCGCTTGGTCACGCAAAAGTCGAACGCCATCCATTGTTACGGTATTGAGCCAAAATTTTGCCAGCGTATTTACTTTTTTTATTGGGTTTGGATTCCAGTCTGCTACCGGCGCAGGCTGAAGACCTAGGTCCTGTAGCATGGGAATCAGTTTGGCTATATGCTCTTTGAAGGCTGCATAGTTTTTATGCTCCGCTTGCGTCCATCCGGTTTCAGCAACAGCAGCTAATCTTGGCCACGCCAAATAGCTCATTCTCGACAAATCCGAAATGTACTCTGTCCAAATCGGCGCTTCAACGCCTAATACTGCAGACTTTTCAGCGTTTATCGGTATGGGATTGTATTGATAGGTTTTGCGCAGTGGGGTTTGGCCATAGCTATAATCCAGATAATAGTGAAAAAATTCGGATGCAATCATTTTTCCGCCATTATGCAGATGTTTTTCAACGCTTTCCGGCTTCCCCATCCAATATTGTGCAATGATACTTTCGTCAATTGCAGCACCTTTCATGGCGTCGTTCCAAACAATTGCGGTTTTTCCTTTATTTTTTAAGTATGCGGCAACGTGGTTGGTCAGATGGGCTTGCAGTTCTTGCTCATTTTGCAGACCCTGCTCCCTCATTTTTGCCTGGCAATGCGGGCAAGAACGCCAATTTACTTTTGGAGCCTCGTCCCCGCCGATATGAAAGAGCTCGAACGGAAAGAGCTCTGTCATTTCTTCCAAGATTGTTTCAATGAAGTGATAGGTTTCCGCCTTGCCAGCGCACATGATATCCGAAAAAATGCCGCCGCCTGTTTTAATCTGTACCGGATTCCCGGAGCAGGAGAACTCTGGGTATGCGGCTAATGCTGCGCTTGCATGTCCCGGAATTTCAAATTCCGGAATCACCTCAATGAAGCGTTCTTTACAGAATTGCACAATTTCCCGAATTTCGTTTTTGCTATAAAACCCGCTGTGCTCACCCGGTTCATAGCGCCTGCCGAATTTGGAAAAAGGCCTGCTTGCGCCGATTTCCGTCAGCCTTGGATACTGTTCTACTGCAATTCTCCAGCCTTGGTCGTCGGTTAAATGCCAATGAAAGCGGTTCAGTTTGAATAATGCAGCCGCTTCAATCATTTGCTTCAATTGGGCAATCGGAAAAAAGTGCCTGCAGCAGTCGATCATAAAGCCACGATAAGAAAAGGCAGGGCTATCCGTAATTGTAAAACACGGGATTTGCCTGCCGTATATGTTGCGCAACTGCTGTAGGGATTTTTTTGCATAAAACAGACCCTGTGGCGTAGAAGCAGTAATCTCCACCTTGGATTGCGTAATTTTCAGGTGGTAACCTTCTGCGGATACGCTGTCATCTGTTTTTTCAACACAGCTTATCTCGGATGACTCCGGCACCAAATAAAAACCGGCTTGTTGTTTGCAACTGTTTGGTTTGGGCACAATCTGCATCAGCTATCCCTCCGTGTTTCGTTATTCTTCCTCTCCAGTATACACACTGCTTAGCAGCCATGTTCCGTCTTCAAAAACTGCGTTCATGGAAATGGATAGCTCCGTATCCGTTTGCTTATTTCTCAACCCAACCGTAAAGTCGCAGGACAGGGCGCTTGTGGACTGTATCGCAATGGTATAATCAGTCCAGTCCAGCTCAGAGTCCAGTTGCGGGCGCATCGCTGTGTTGATATACAACGTATTCTCATGCTCAAAATACAGCGGATACTGAGAATCTCCTGTACGCATATTCATCAAATCGTCTACCACGGGAGACACATAGGTTTGCTGCAAAAACTGTAATAAAGCCGTGTAGCTGGGAAAGTCCTCTGACTGTACCGCGTACGCATCCATTCCCGCCAACTGCTCCTGCGTATTTGCGGAAAGCGTGCCATAATAAAAGATATGCTCTACACATTCCATGTTGCGCTCCACCAACGGGTGGATGAGTGCAACCATGCTTTCGGCGGACAGTGTGTTTTCCATCGGCGATGAGACAGTCGGCGTAGCTGTGGTTAAGTCCGGCTTGTTTTGCAGGCTACCGCAGGCCGAGAGAAATATAACAGCAAGCAGAAGCGGATATATCATCCACAGCTTTTTCATGTTTATGCCCATCCCTTCAAAAAGCCTTGCTTACAGGCTGTGAAAATACTCCTTAAAAATGGGCCAGGCTTTCGCGCCGTAAAAGCGGTGGCCACCATCCCCTACAACCAAAGAACAGTTTTCCGGAACGCCTGCATCATCGTAGATACTCTTGACGCGGCCGTAAGCTTTTTGTACCTCTGCAATCGGGAAAATACGGTCACTCTCCCCTGCTACAAAAACAATGGGACGCGGAGCAATTAAAACAGTTATGTCGGACATGTCCATATATTGATAGATATGAGGTATGTAATTGCACGAGCAATGATGTATGCTGAGAATGGAGCCGTAATACGTGCAAAATGAGCAGGACGGCATCGCAATTTTAATGCGCTTATCCATGGCCGCAGCATAAATGGTAACGGTTCCGCCGCCGGACTGCCCCATCAGCCCAATTTTATCGCAATCCAGTTCCGGGAACGCGGGCAGCAAATCTATCAATGCCGAAACATCGTGGCAGCGTTCACCCAACAATGTACGGCCTAAGAGCAGCGCCTGCATCGCCATATCGGTGCAATTGGTGTTTTCATGGTCTTCGTTGGCATTTTGTTCACCAAAGCCGCGCTGTTCCAACGCAATGGCGGCAAAACCCTGTTTGACAGCTTGAACGGCATAGTCCTTATCCATTTCCGCGATAAGCCGCGCATCCTTTTTCAAACGCTTTTCACCAAGAGAGAGATACATACCGGTGGAATGCCCCTGCAAGCAAATTAATACGGGCAACTTTTCCTGGCGTTGTTTCGGCAACAGCAGATGGCAGGGCACAAAGAAATCCGGCTCACTTTCAAAACGGAAGCGAATATCCTCATAATCGCCCATATCCTTTTTGTATTCTATGAGGGGCTGTGCTTTTGTTGTGCAGGCAGGGACGCAAAGCAATTCCTCCAGCTTTTCACCAATCGCGCGTTGCTGAGCAAAGAACCCTGCCCCCGGCTCATAGGCAAGGGATGGTTTGACTTGTTTCCCCTGTGTGATATGCAGCGTTTCCGGATTGTAGCTCATGCTGTTGCCTCCTCGTTTAATGATTTATAATGACTTGATTATCCTGCGCGGAAAGGTGGATATCCTGCAGCGGAGAACCGCTGTGGTTGACAATCAATTCCGCAATTTTATCCTCTACTTTACGGCGGATTACGTTTCGTAAATCGCGCGCACCACGGCTTCCGCCGATCGCTTCTTTCGCAAGGATCGCCGGAACATCCCTATCCCAGTGAAAATGGATACCCTTGTCCTGCATGGGTTCCACCAGTTCCTCCAGCATCAGCTGCGCAATGCGTTCGTAATTTTCCTCTGTCAGATCACGGAAGAGAACCACCTCGTCCACGCGGCCGATAAATTCAGGCCGCAGGAAGTCCTGTAGAGCCTTCATCACCTTTTCTTGCGAGGCGTCGTCGCGGGTTTTTGCGAAGCCGAGCGCCCCCTCCTTACGGTCACTGCCGGCGTTAGAGGTCATGACGATAACGGTATTCTCAAAGCTCACAGTCCTTCCGTGGGCATCTGTGATTTTCCCCTCATCCAAAATTTGCAGCAAAATATTCATAACATCCGGATGGGCTTTTTCAATTTCATCAAAGAGGATGACCGAATACGGCTTTCTGCGCACCTTTTCGGTCAGCTGACCTGCCTCGTCATAGCCCACATAGCCGGGAGGTGAGCCGATGATACGGGAGACGGAGTGCTTCTCCATAAATTCAGACATATCCAAACGAATCAAAGTTTCCGGCGTGTCAAATAGTTCATCCGCCAAAAGCTTAACGAGCTCCGTTTTTCCAACGCCGGTGGGGCCGACAAAGATGAAGGATGCCGGCCTGCGCCGCACACTGATTTGCACCCTGCCGCGGCGAATTGCGGCGGCAACCAGCCGCACCGCTTCGTCCTGCCCAATGAGCTTTTCCTTCAGTTTATCCTCCAGCCCTGAGAGCCTGCGTAAATCGCTTTCCATTACCTTTTGTGCCGGTATGCCTGTCCAAAGCTGGATAACACGGGCGATATCATCCTCCAAAACATTGTTATCCTCCGCCAGGGTACGGGTCTGTTTTTCTTTTTCCCTTGCTAAAATTAAATCAGAGCGCATACGGGCAATTTCCTCGTAGTCTGTGCTCTGCGTCTCCTGCAGCGTGGCCAGCTGCGCCTCCATTTCTTCGATGGAATCCGTCAGCAGCTCCAACTCGCTGATGTGCTTGTTGCGCAAATTAGCACAGGTGCAAGCCTCGTCCAAAAGGTCAATCGCTTTATCCGGTAAAAAACGGTCGTTAATATAACGCTCAGATAACACGACAGCTTTGCGAATCAAGCTGTTATTAATGGATACCTTGTGATAATCCTCGTAGTAATCTTTAATGCCCAATAGCATGGTATAGGTCTCCTCAATGGAAGGCTCCTCTACTTTGACCGGCTGCAGGCGGCGTTCCAACGCGGAATCCTTTTCAATGTATTTGCGATATTCATTAAAAGTGGTTGCGCCGATGATTTGAATCTCACCGCGTGAGAGGGAGGGTTTGAGGATGTTTGCGGCATTCATGGAACCCTCTGCATCCCCTGTTCCGACCAGATTGTGCACCTCATCAATAAAGAGAATAATATTCCCCTCGCTCTTAACCTCATCCACCAAGCCCTTGATGCGGCTTTCAAACTGACCGCGGAACTGTGTGCCCGCTACCAGCGCGGTCAAATCCAGCAGGTGAATCTCCTTACTGGCAAGCTTTGCGGGAACCTCGCCGTTTGCAATGCGCAACGCAAGCCCCTCCGCAATTGCGGTTTTACCCACACCGGGCTCGCCGATTAGGCAGGGGTTGTTTTTTGAGCGGCGGCATAAAATTTGTATGGTACGATAAATCTCATTTTCACGGCCGATGATGCGGTCAACCTGATTGTTTTTTGCTTTTTCAGTTAAATCCGTGCAATACAAGCTCAAAAATTTACGTTTTTTCTGTTCCTTGGCTTTTTGCCGCTTGCTGCGCGGTTTTTCGTCCGGTTGCTCAGCAGCTTCCTGCTGCTGTATTTGGTGGTCCTCTCCCCCGCCTGTGTCCTGGGCAGAGCCTTCCTCCTGCTGTAAAAATGGAATGGTGCCAGCACCGCCGGGTTCAAAACCTAAGCCCTCCATGCCGGAGAATAAGCTGTCAAACTGCTCGTTAACGGCGTCTACCTCATCCTCAGAGATGCCCATGCTCTGCATCATCTGTTTAATCGGTCCTATATTCAGCTCAAGGGCGCATTTCATGCACAGACCCTCCTGGCTGGTGTTATCTCCCTCTACCTTTGTGACGAAGATCATAGCGGGCCTTTGTTTGCACCTTGAGCATATGATTTGTTTCATGGATTTGTCTTGTCCTTTCCAGAGCGTTCTCTTAATTGCTGGGCGACCCCCGGCATATAGCTTAAAAACGCAACCAGAGTTAGTATGGCACAGATGACGACCAAAACTGCGCATAGCGGCTCCGGTATTGTAATTTTAGGATAACGGGATGAAATTGCGCCAACCTCCGGGCCGAAGGCAAACATGGCGCAGGTGACATAATAAAACGCATTTGTCGCAATTTTACCATAAATTTCCGCAGCGCCGGGCTTGAGCCCCATGGCAACCATAATCACGCCGCCGATAATCATAACGGCCTCCTTGAGCAGGAAGAAGAGAAACACCCAAGAGAAAATATGCATAATTTTGCTGCCGCTGTGATTAAATTCGTAAAACAGAATCAAAGAAATGGCGATTACGGTCAACTTATCCGCAATCGGATCCAGCATTTTCCCCATTTCGCTGACTTGATTGAGTTTGCGCGCAATCTTGCCATCGAATAAATCGGACAAGCCGGAAAGCACCAAAAGAATGAACGCTGCCAACACTTGCCCCTCAAAATAGAGCCATGCAAAAATTGGAACAATCAGAATACGGCAAAAACTCATTAAATTTGGAATGGTTAGGCTGCCCTTAAAGTATTTTTTAAACATATGTTTCCCCACACCCATTTTAGTTTTTATTTTGTATCGGCTCCGCCGCCGATGGTTTTGGAAATATCCAAATATCTCACAATCACAGAGGAATCAACCGCCTTTGTAAACAACGATGTGCTGCTTATGGATGTTGCCAAATGCAAGGCGGTGCACAGCACCAGCAAAAATAGCAACCCCTTCACAGCGCCCAAGGCACCCCCTAAAATATGATTTGCCGTTTTCAGCACAGGTAGTTTTGCGAATTTATCAATTAATTCTACTACGATACGCAAAATAACGGAGCAGAGTATTAGGAGCAGAATGAAGGAAATGGCCTTTAATACCGGGATGGCGATTGGCTCTATTACCGCTTGAGTCAACTGCTGCGCAATGGATTCGCTTGAGACTTTTTTGGAGTCTATGCTCTTCTCCAATTCTTTTAAATCAACCCCAACAGCCTCAGCCAGCGGAGCGATGGCATCCGGTAAATCGGAAATAATTTGCCTGGCCTGTTTCGCTGTTAAGTCAACGTCAACGGTTTGGTCAATGCGTTTTGTCACCAATTCAAGTGCAGGCTTTTCCACAAAATTGTCATACAATACAGGGGCTGCCGCGCTGCTTAACAGGCCAGCAATAAACAAGGAAAGTAAAAAGGATAGCATAGTTAAGGCTGTTTTCACAAACCCTTTATAGGCGCCCAGACCCACGATTAGCACAAAAACACATAGCAACAGCAAATCAACTACATATTCCATCCCATCACCCTCGCTGTTTTTTCCCATTATAGCACAAATACTGTGAATGCCACAAGAAATTACCGTTAAAAATCATGTTTTGTTACGGTTTTTGATGCGTAGGCATATAGGCTTTTTCCGCTGAGGAACAATTCAGCGGACGGCTGTTCTTCTTCGAATTCCTTTAACACAATGCCCGCCGTGTTGAGCACGATTAGCTTGCTTCCCTCCATAACGGCTGTATAACTGTGGGAAACCGCAATGCTCGTTATAGCGGTAAACGATTTTTCCTGTTCTTTTACGCCATCCTTGGAATAAACAAACAAGCTGTCTTTCTGCTCATCCGCCACCAGGCGCAGAACAAAAGCGCATCTGCCGCTGTCGTCCACTGCATATTTACGCAAACTGCCCAACTTAAATTCCTGTTTGGCAATCGGTTGAAATGCTTTGGAATAGCTGCGGAACAAGGTATCACCAAGCAAAAGCAGATTTCCGCTCTCGGTGAATTGTATTTTTATCAGCGTTGTATTCAAAAACTCCTCGGTATAGACCGGCTCCTGTGCGTCTAATGCAAAGATAAGCAGCCGGGCATACATTTGGGCGTCTGTTGCGCCCAAGGCCAGAAGCGCCACATGCTTTCCGTCCGGCGAGAGGCTGACACTCGCGATACGCTCCTTGACACAGGTGTATTGAAACAGCTCCTTGCCGTTGTGGTTATATACATGCAGCACGCTGAAGGCATCCTCTGTGCCGGTTACCACCGCCACTGTGCGCTTTTTTCCAACCGCCGCAGTAAAAATGGAGCTGCCCATGCTCTGCTCCGTGATAACAGAGGAGCCGTTTTGTAAAAACCAATTACCGGATACACGGTCGTACACAACGGCATGCCCGTTGTAAACGGCCATATGCGGGTCGGTAAAGCTCAGCTTTTTGACAAAACTCTGCTTAGCATCGGCGTTCATCACATGAGTGGAATCCCCTGTCAAATAAATCAGCCCATTGCGAAAGCTGTGAATCTGTTCCGCATTCTCCTCCTCAAAGGTATAGGGATAGCCTTCGCCGGAGGAAAATCCGGAGAAAAAGGCGCGAAAACCGTCCTGCACCTTCAGATAGCTTGCGTTGCCCGTAACACGGGCTAAAACAAACAGCAATCCGAACAAAACCAGCAGCATGGCTGCCAGAATGAGATACAATCGTTTTGTACGCGCTGCTTTCTTTTTCGTCTGCATTACAACACCCACCTTGCCGTAAAGTCTTTGTCCGGATACAGAACCTTTGTTAAAAACAGGCCTTGCGGCGGCACGGTTACACCGCCTTTTGTGCGATCCCCCTGCGCCAATAGCTGCGGGATACAACCGGGCTCCAGTTTGCCCTGCGCGAGGTAGAGCAATGTGCCCGCCATGATGCGCACCATATTGTATAAAAACCCGTCCGCGCAGACCGTGAACTCTACGATATCACCCTGCCGTTCCACCCCGGTATAACGCACGCTGCGCACCGTTGAGGTGACACTGCTGCCTGTGGCACAAAATGCCGCAAAATCATGTTTGCCGACATAGTGCTGTGACTGAATATGTAAAAATGAGGCCTCCAGAGGGTAAGGATAATATAGGGTATAGCGGTCTAAAAATGGGTTGCGCTCTTTTCCGTTCCAAATGCGATAACGGTATTCTTTACCGACGCAGGAAAACTGCGCGTGAAATTCATCCGGCATCTCCTCGCAGTGAAACACCGTGATATCCCTTGGCAAAAAACTGTTTAGAATGCGGACGATAGCCTGGCAATCCAGCCGGATTTCTGTACGCACAGAGCAACAATAAATTGCGGCGTGCACACCTGCGTCCGTGCGGGAACAGCCAATCACGGTTTCCTTCTTTCCGCTGATTTGCTCCAGCACCTGTTTGATTGCGCCCTGCACGGTGACGGCGTTTTGCTGCAGCTGCCAGCCATGGTAGGCGCCGCCGTCAAAACACAGGGAAAAACGCAGGGTGCGCATGCGCATAGCAGTCACTTCCTATAATACAGATTCAAAGCGCAGATTGAGTAGAATAATACCGGCTGTATAGCCCGAGAACAGCAGAACCGCCGCGGCGTCACGCCATCCGAAACGCATGCGCTTCATGCGCGTTCTGCCCTCTCCGCCCGTGTAACAACGGCATTCCATGGCAAAGGCCAGGTCATAAGCCCGGCGGAAGGCGGAGATGAGCAGCGGTATAAAAATCGGAACCAACGCTTTTGCGCGCGAAAGTAATCCCCCGCTCTCAAGGTTTGCCCCGCGTGCCTTCTGCGCGTTCATAATCCGCTCTATTTCCTCAATCAAAACAGGGATAAAGCGCAGCGCCAGGGTCATCATCATCGCCAGCGTGTGTACCGGAACGCGGAACAGCTTCAAGGGGGAAAGCAAGCGCTCCATAGCGTCCGTGAGCATGGTCGGCGTTGTGGTGTAGGTCATGAGCGAGCCGATGAGCACCAGGCATAAAATTCGAACAGCCATAAAAATCGCAAGGTAAATACCGCCGGTTGTGATGCGTATTTTCCAAAGAACAAACTCCTGCCCCTCCTTGTTGTAAAACAGATTAAGCAGGGCTGTAAAAATTAATATCATAAAAATAGGCTTCAAGCTTTTCCAAAGCATGCGCAGCGGTACGCGGGAAAGCAGCGTAACCGTAGCGGTCATCAACACAGCTGCCCCAAGCGCGGGAAAGCTCTGGCAGAGGAACATAACGGTCAACAACCCAAGTGTCAGCACTATTTTATTGCGCGGGTCGAGCCTGTGAATGGGCGAGTTGGCGGGATAATACTGGCCAATTGTGATGTCGCTAATCATGCCCCGCCCCCCTTTCGGCACTGTTCCAAGGCTGCGATAGCCTGCTCTAAAGAAAAGACGTTAGCAGAAACGGGAATCCCCTGCTCCCGCAGCTGTAGCATGATGGCCGTAATCTGCGGAATGTCCAGCCCCATCTCCCGCAGCTCCTTTGTGCGGGAAAACACGCGTTCCACCGTGTCAAACATGGCAACGTGGGAATGGCTGAGCACCAATACACGGTCAGCGATGGCGGCGATATCCTCCATGCTGTGAGAGACGAATAATACGGTTTTCCCCGTTGAGGTACGGTAGCTTTCAACCATTTGTATAATCTTTTTTCTGCCGCGCGGGTCAAGCCCGGCAGTTGGTTCGTCTAAAATTAAAACCTCCGGCTCCATGGCCATCACACCCGCAATCGCAGCGCGGCGTTTTTCTCCGCCGGAAAGGTCAAAGGGCGATTTTTGCAGCAGGCTGCCGTCCAGGCCAACGAAATCAGCCGCCCGGTGTACCCGTAGGTCAACCTCAGCCTCGTCCAGCTTCATGTTCTTGGGGCCGAAGGCAATATCCTTATAAACCGTTTCTTCAAACAGCTGGTATTCGGGGTATTGGAAGCAAAGGCCCACACGAAAACGCGCATCGCGGGTTGCCTGTTTGTTTTCCCATATATTTTTGCCGTTCAGCAGTATCTCGCCGCTATCCGGCTTTAAAAGGCCGTTGCAATGTTGAATCAGCGTGCTTTTACCGGAACCGGTATGGCCGATTATGCCAATGAGCTCCCCGCGTTCCACAGCGAATGAGATATTTTCGACTGCGACATGGGACAGGCTGGTGCCCTTGCCGTATTGGTGCGTCACCTGTTTCAGTTCGAGTATGCTCATGGCAGCACCTCCCGCAAAGCCCGGGTGAGTGCCTGTACACATTCATCCTGCGTCAGCGCATCCGGCAGCTGTGAGAACCAGCCTTTTTGCTGCAGAGCATGGCAAAGAGCCACCGTTTGCGGCACCTCTAAATGCACAGACTGGAGTAAATCCACCTGTGAAAACACCTCTCGCGGCGTTCCATCCAATAAAATGGAACCCTGATTCATTACAAGTACACGGTCGGCCTGGAGCGCCTCGTCCATAAAATGCGTCACAAGAATCACCGTAATGCCCAGCTCCTGCTTTAACTTGTGTATGGTTTGCATGACTTCTCTGCGCCCCTTCGGATCCAACATGGCGGTGGGCTCGTCCATCACAATACACTGGGTTTGCATGGCTATGACACCGGCAATGGCAACACGTTGCTTTTGCCCGCCGGAAAGTTTATGCGGCTCCCGCAGGCGGTATTCATACAGTCCAACGGAGCGCAGCGCCTCGTCAACGCGTCTGCGTATTTCAGCAGGCTCCACACCCAGATTTTCCGGGCCAAAGGCTACATCGTCCTCCACAATGGTCGCTACAATCTGGTTATCCGGATTCTGGAATACCATACCCACAGTTTTACGGATTTCCGTCAACTGCGCATCATCGGCTGTATCCATGCCACGGACGGTGACATTGCCACTATCCGGCACCAATATGGAGTTCATCAGCTTGGCCAGTGTGCTTTTGCCGGAGCCGTTATGCCCCAGAATAGCCACAAACTCACCGCGGCGCAGAGAGAGTGTGATATCCCGAACCGCCGGGAGCGGCTCCATCCCCTCTTCCGCCTCATAGCTGTAGCTGACACGGTTAAATTGTATCATGGTCTCCCTCATTCGTTTCACCCATTTCAAACAGTGGCTGTTGGCTCCAGAAGGCGCTGGAACCGCAGGGCAGCGCAAAACCCTCCGCGCTGCTTAAAAGTCCGATTTCATCGCTGGCGAGCACACCCCCGCGCCGTTTCTCCACTTCCATGCCAAGCATGTATTCCATCACAGAGGGCGAAAGCCCGGTGGTGTAAGAGTTGACGAGCATCAAAATCGCCCGATCGGACAGTAGATTGGCACAATCCCGGATTAAGGAATGGATTTCATCCTCCAGCTTCCAGACCTCGCCGCCCGGCCCCCTGCCGTAGGAGGGGGGATCCATGAGGATAATATCATAGCGGCTCCCGCGCCGTAACTCCCGCTGGACAAATTTGATGCAGTCATCCACCATCCAGCGCACAGGCTTTTGCCCCAACCCATTGAGAGTGGCGTTTTCCTTTGCCCAGGCAACAATGCCTTTGGATGCATCCACATGGGTTACGCTTGCGCCAGCTTGCAGGCAGGCAACGGAAGCGGCTCCCGTGTAGGAAAACAGATTTAAGACCGAAACCGGCCGTTTCTCCGCCCGGATACATCGCGCCAGAACATCCCAATTGGTCGCCTGTTCCGGAAACACTCCCATGTGCTTAAAGCCCATGCATTTCACATGGAGTTCCAACCCCTGATAGGAAACAGTCCAGCGCTCCGGTATTTTTCTTTTTTCTTCCCATGCTCCCCCGCCCTTAGCCGAGCGGTGGTACTGTGCGTCAATATCGTTCCACAAGCGCGGGTCGCGCGGGGTATTCCAAATGACTTGTGGGTCCGGACGCACTAGGCGCACGCTCCCCCAGCGCTCCAGGCGTTCTCCGCCCGAGCAATCAATCAATTCATAATCCTTCCAGTTGTTTGCAATGCGCATGCATTCAATTCCTTTATATCAATCTTTCTCGTACAACTTCCGCAATTTCTCCCGCCAGGCGGGTAATGTGCTGCTTGTTTTGCCCTTCCAGCATAACGCGCACCAACGGCTCTGTGCCGGAGACACGCACCAGAACCCGGCCGCTGCTCCCCAACTCCCGTTCGGCGCTTTGTACCGCTTTCGCGATTTCTTCATCCGTTTCAAAGCGCACCTTACCAAGGTTGGAAACCCGAACATTTTCGAGCACCTGTGGATAAATTTGCATACAGCTCGCAAGCTCCGATAGCTTTTTTCCGGTGCGCTTCATCACCTGCAGCACATGCGCCGCAGTCAACTGCCCATCGCCCGTGGTGGCGTAGCGAGAAAAAATAATGTGCCCGGATTGCTCCCCGCCGATGGCAAAACCACCCTCTCGCATGCGCTCTAACACATAGCGGTCGCCCACCTTTGTTTGTTCCGCACGAATTCCCTGCTCCTCACAAAAACGGAAAAAGCCCATGTTGCTCATTACGGTGACCACGGCGGTGTCCTGCTCCAACTGCCCCTTTTCTTTTAAATCCAAAGCGCAGATGGCAATGAGCTGGTCACCGTCCACCACATTACCCTGCTCATCTACCGCAAGCACACGGTCCGCATCGCCGTCAAAGGCAAAGCCTGCGTCAAGCCCTTGCGTCAAAACATAGTCCCGCAGGGAGGCAAGGTCGGTGGAGCCGCATTGGGCATTGATGTTCACCCCATTTGGCTCATAGTGCAGCACACTGCAGTTTGCACCCATTTTGAAAAACAACTCCGGGGCAGTAACGCTGGAGGAACCGTTCGCGCAATCAAGAGCAATGTGCATATCCTTAAAACGATAGTCCAACGTGGAACAAATATGCTCGATATAATCAAAAATCGGCATTTCAGAAGTAGTGATGCGCCCGACATCGCCGCCGATTACCATAGGCGGCAGGTGGGTTTCGTCCAAGATAATGGTTTCAATTTTTTCTTCCAACTCATCCGGCAGTTTATAACCCTCGGACTGAAAAATCTTAATACCGTTGTATTCGCAGGGGTTGTGGGAGGCGGAAATCATAATCCCTGCATCATATTGATATTTCTTTACCAAAAAGGCAACCGCCGGTGTCGGCAAAACGCCAAGTAGCAGAACATCCGCGCCGACAGAGCAAAGCCCCGCGCTGATGGCCGCCTCCAGCATATCGGAAGATGCGCGCGTATCCATGCCAACGAGCACCCGTGGTTTTCTGTGTGCGTTTTCTGTGAGCACCATTGCCGTCGCCCTGCCGATTTTCATCGCAAGCTCGCAGCTCAACTCACTGTTGGCAATTCCCCTTGCGCCGTCTGTTCCAAATAATCTGCCCATAAAAAGCCACTCCTCATAATCTTCTTCTTATTAGGATATGCAAAGAAATGTAAGAGTAGCGCTAAACATCTATTTTTTGCTGCCCAGGCATGGCAATGCCGATGTGTTCATACCCCGCAGGTGTAACCATGCGCCCACGTGGCGTTCTGCTCAAAAAACCCATCTGCATTAAATATGGCTCATAGACATCTTCTATGGTAATAGCCTCTTCTCCAATGGCGGCGGCTATGGTTTCCAGCCCGACCGGGCCGCCGTTATAGTTTTGAATCATACTGCGTAAAATCAAGCGGTCAATGTTATCCAGCCCCAGCGCGTCTATCTCCATGCGCTCCAAGGCGATGCAGACATTTTCTTTGGAAATGATACCGTCCCCCATAACTTGCGCAAAATCCCGCGCGCGCTTGAGCAGGCGGTTGGCAATACGCGGGGTTCCGCGGGAACGCACGGCGAGCTCGGCTGCGCCGTTCCCGGCAATTTCTATATTCAAAATTCCGGCACTGCGCGTTACAATTTGTGCCAACTCTTGCGGGGTATAGAGCTCCAGGCGCAGGATTACACCAAAGCGATCCCGCAGGGGGGCGCTGAGCTGCCCTGCGCGTGTAGTTGCACCCACCAAGGTGAAGCGCGGCAAATCCAAGCGGATGGAGCGCGCCGAGGGGCCTTTGCCGATGATAATATCCAGCGCATTATCCTCCATCGCCGGATAGAGCACCTCCTCCACACTGCGGGAAAGGCGGTGCACCTCATCAATAAACAGCACATCGCCCGGGTTCAAGTTGGTCAGCAGCGCGGCAAGGTCGCCGGGCTTTTCAATTGCGGGGCCGGAGGTTACACGCAGATTTACGCCCAGCTCCGCCGCTATGATGCCCGCAAGCGTTGTTTTGCCAAGGCCGGGCGGGCCGTAGAGCAGCACATGATCCAGCGTTTCACCGCGCTGTTTGGCAGCCTCAATATAAACGGCCAGGTTTTCTTTGACCTTCTCCTGCCCAATGTATTCCCCTAAAAAATGCGGGCGCAGCGAGACGTCAATGTCCGCGTCCTCCCGCGTATATTCCGGGGCGGTGATTCTGTCTTCAAATTCCTGTTCCATGCTTATGCCCCTCCTCTCAGAAGCCGGTAGAAGTTTTGTATGGTTGCCAACAGGCAGGATTGTGCATTATAGGTTTTTTGCCAGCGTTTTTAGCGCCTGCTTAATAAAATCCTCCGCTGAAAGCTCCGGCGGCAGCTTCCCAACTGCTACGGCAGCTTCGCTGCGGCTGTAGCCCAGCATGACAAGGGCACTCACGGCCTCCTCCTGCGCTCCGCCGCTGACTTCGGCCGCTAACAGCGCATCCTGTGATACCCCCATGGCGGGAATGTTGGCGGCAAGCTTATCCTTCAGCTCTAAAATAACACGTTGGGCAAGCTTTGCCCCAACACCTTGCGCCTGCTGAATGGCTTTTGCGTCGCCTGCGGCTATGCTCAAAGCCAGCTTATCAGGGGTTAGCTCCGAGAGAATCGCCAGCGCAGCCTTTGGCCCCACGCCTGTTACGCCGATGAGCAGCTTAAAACATTCCAGCTCATTCTGCTGTGCAAAGCCAAACAAATCCATTGCATCTTCACGCACATTCAGGTACGTGAAAACGGTTGCGTTTTCTCCTAAAATCCCAATTTTCGTCAGGGTATGCCGTGTGGAAAAGCAGCGGTAAGCGACACCGCCGCAATCAATGGCAAAACCGGCGCTGTCAACAAACACAATTTTTCCCGTCAAGCTGTAAAACATGAGCTTACTCCTTTAGTGCGTTCTTATTGCTCCGCTGATTAAACCTTGCGTAATCAAGGGTGAGGATTTTCATTGTTAGGCAAGGAAAAAAACGCAGGAATACTTTTGTATTCCGAGGCTTTTTGACGTAGCATGGCGGTGAAAAGACTGCCCATGATGCGCAAGGTGTAATCAGCGGGGCAATAATTGCCCAATCAGCGAGCCGCTGGCGTGGCAGTGACAGATTGCCATGGCGAGCGCGTCCGCCGCGTCATCCGGGCGCGGAATTTTCTCAAGATTCAACAAAATGCGCGTCATTTCCTGCACCTGCTTTTTTTCCGCGCGGCCATAGCCGACCACACTTTGCTTGACCTGCAGGGGAGTATACTCAAACATGGGCACACGCTGCAGCTGAGCGGCCAACACCAAAACGCCGCGTGCCTGGCTGACATCGATTACCGTTTTGGCGTTGGTATTAAAAAAGAGCTTTTCAATCGAAATAGCATCCGGTCGATGCCGCTGTATCAACGCATGCAAGCCCTGATAGATTTCCTCCAGACGCTGGGGAAACGGCGTATCCTTATGCGTTGTGAGCGCTCCGTATTCCAAAACCGTGAAATGATTTTTCTCGTAGCGCAAAACACCATAACCCACGATAGCAAAACCGGGGTCAATGCCCAAAACAATCATGATTTCTTTTCTCTTTCCCGTATCACAAAGCGAAGCGGCGTACCCTCTAAGCCAAACACCTCGCGGATCTGGTTTTCCAGATAGCGCTGATAGCTGTAGTGGAAGAGCTCCTTATCATTAACAAAGCAAACAAAGGTCGGCGGCCTCGTGGAGGCCTGTGTCATATAATAGATTTTCAGGCGGCGGCCTTTGTCCGTCGGCGGCTGCACGCGTGCGGTTGCTTCCGCCAAAATGTCGTTAAGCTTCCCGGTTGAAATGCGCATGGCATTTTGTTCATCTGTAAATTTTATCAGCTCAAATAGGCGCTCCAGGCGAATTTTTTCTTTTGCAGAAATGAAAATAATGGGCGCGTAAGACATAAAAGAAAAATCGTTCATCAATTTTTTACGGTAACCATCCATGGTTTTGCCGTCTTTTTCAATGGCGTCCCACTTGTTTACCGCAATAATGCAGGCTTTGCCCATCTCATGAGCGATACCCGCCACCTTGGAGTCCTGTTCGGTAAAGCCCTCCACCGCGTCAATCATAATGACACAGACCTGCGCGCGTTCCACCGCCATTCTGGCACGGATAACGGAATATTTTTCGATGCTGTCATATACGCGACTCTGCCTGCGCAGACCCGCTGTATCGATAAAAATAAATTCTCCGTTCTTATTGGTAACGCGGGAATCCGTTGCGTCGCGCGTTGTGCCCGCTATATCGGAGACGATCATGCGTTCCTCGCCTAAAATGGCGTTCACAAGAGAGGATTTGCCGACATTCGGTTTGCCAATCACCGCCACACGGATGGCGTTGTCATCCTCCCCCTCCTCACTATCCCGGGGCAGATGCTTCACCACCTCGTCCAGCAAATCGCCCGTACCGCTGCCATGGACGGAGGAGACCGCAACCGGGTCACCCAGGCCGAGATTATAAAACTCATAGTATTCCGCAGGTACTTCGCCAATTTTGTCGCATTTATTGACGCACAGCACGATGGGTTTCCCGCTTTTTTGCAGCATCTGCGCAACCTCTTCATCCGTCGCAACTATGCCGCAGCGGACATCGGTTACCAGGATAATGACATCCGCGCTGTCGATGGCAAGCTGTGCCTGCATGCGCATTTGCGAGAGGATAACATCGTCCGAAAACGGTTCAATACCACCGGTGTCAACCAATAAAAAGGTATGACCGCACCATTCGCAGTCCCCATAGATTCGGTCACGGGTTACACCGGGCGTATCATCCACAATGGATAAGCGTGACCCGACCAGCTTATTAAACAGGGTGGATTTACCCACATTCGGGCGACCCACCACGGCGACTACTGATTTTGGCATAACTCCCAGCCTTTCTATCAATCAAGCATCCAGTAAAGCGTCTAAAAAACACGCGGCATCATTCGGAATGAAGTGAATCGGTACATGTAAAAATGCTTCCAGCTGCTCCGGTGTCACATTATCCAATAGCATGTCCCCTTGTGCCCGCAGCATTGTGGCGCTAAGCAAAAGAGCATCGCCCAAATCCTTGTTTTCCAGCTGCCGCATTAAATCCCCGCCGGTCAACAAACCGGCAACTGTGATGTGCTCACCGAAAAAATCATTTTTTATCGGGTGCACCGTTATCTGCAGTTGCGCAAACGCTTCGCAAGCCTGTTGCGCCAGCTGTAAAAACAGCGGGTAGGCCGCCAACCCTGTGGCAATAGAAACCCTGCGAGCCTGAGCCGGTTCAGCCCTGCGTTCTTGCAGCGCCCGCATAAACTCCGCGCGAAACAGCGCCCACATGCCCACGCCGTTTTCCAGTTGATGGAACTCTCCGTATTCCTCCGCTTGCGGAATCTGCTGCCCGGCCAGCAGATAAAACTCATCCGCCGCAAAGGCAAGCGTTGTACCATTATAACACAAAAAACGGGAATTGAAATCAGAAATTTCCTGAATTACTTGTCGCGCGCCGTCGCGGTTAAACGGTGTTAACTTCGGTAAGGTTGCACGATATTTTGTGATACCCACGGGTACGGCAGAAATGCTTTGCAGTGCGGGAAACAGCGTGGCGAGCTGCTCCAGGGAATCGCGCAGCTCCCTGCCGTCGTTTACGCCGGGGCACAGCACCAGTTGGGCGTTGATTTTAATGCCGGCGTCGGCAAAACGCCGCAGATAGCTCAGTTTCTCCCCCGCGTGCGGATTCCCCATCATGCTCACTCGTAGCTGCGGGTTCATCGTATGCACGGATACATTGACCGGGCTGATATGCATCTCTATCATGCGCTGCACATCGGCATCGCTGAGATTCGTCAAGGTAATGTAGTTGCCGAACAAAAACGACAGCCTCGCATCGTCATCCTTAAAATATAGGCTCTCCCGCATGCCCGGCGGCAGTTGGTCGATAAAGCAGAACAAACATTTATTTTTACAGTGCTGCTGCTTGTCCATCAGATAACTTTCAAATTGAAGACCCAAATCCTCCTGCTCCGCTTTGCGGATACGCAGCAGACGAAAACCACCCTGCTTTTGTCTTAAAGCAAGGGTAAGTGTTTCACCGGCGGCATAGAATTGATAGTCCAGCACATCCCGGATTGTATGCGCATTTATCGATAGCAGTATATCCCCCGAAGCAATCTGCTTGCGTGCCGCCGGAGAACCCGGCGTTACGCCGATAATGGAAACGGACAAGGTGGCCCCCCCATTCGTAGAGTATACAAGACAAAAAGGCAGAGAAGATGCGTCTTCTCTACCTCAGCTTGTTGCAGGAGAAGGGCTTATGCGTCCTTCTTTACGATGAGCTTGCCGTTATAATAGCCGCATTCGGGGCAAAGCCTATGCGGACGCTTGTATTCGCCGCACTGCGAACACTTTTCCAAAGTGGGAGCTTCCAGCTTCCAATAGCTGTAGCGGCGTTTGTCTCTGCTTGCTTTGGATACTCTTCTCTTTGGTACTGCCATTTTGAGCACCTCCTTAAACTTACAAATGCATTCTATCCAATGAAGCCGCCGAGCTTATAAGAGCTCTTTCAAAACCGCCAGACGCGGGTCTATTGGTTTTTGGCAGCCGCATGATCCTTCGTTGAGATCCTTCCCGCATTGCGGGCAGACCCCTTTGCAGTCTTCACTGCATAAAAACTTTGAGGGCAGAGAAAGGAATAAATCTTCACTGACAACACGGTCCAAGTCAAACTGCATGGAATCCAACAGTAGCATGTCCTCAGTTTCTTCCTCATTCACGCTTGTGACTAAGATGTGCTGCGTTTCAAGGCGCAACGGGTATTCCAACGCTTTAAAACAGCGGTCACAAGGCAAAGAAAGCATGGTTTGCAATTGTGCGCGGTATTTCACAACGCCGCTCTCATTGGAAACGCTTCCACTCACACGCAGCTTTTCGCGAAACGCTTTTATGCCGGAGATTGTCTCTTCGGATAAATCCACTTCATGCTGCAGGGGAAGCGTATAGCCGATGTTATTAAAAACCGGCTCTAAAAACAGTGTCATCTCATTCTCCGTTTACAAAACGCAAATCCAAATTTACACGCGGGTAATATTATAGCCATTCTGTTAGTTCTTGTCAATAAAAAATTCCAAATTTATCAATTGAATCGCTTACAGCACCTTGCAGACATCAAAAATCTCTGCGGGCAGCTCCTCTTTGTCAGAGGAAATCGTGAATACGATATTGATATCCTGCATACTTTCAACCTTGGAGATGTTGCAGAGGAAGGCTGCAAGGTCGTTATAATCCCGGCCGCCAATGCGCAAGGTGGCGTCAATCATAATATCTGTAATGTCGTTATCCCCTGCGCAGATGCCGCACAGAAAGCCAAAAAATGCATCATAACCGGAAACCTGAAACGCATCCGTCTCCACCAGCCGCGCGCGGTAATCCACGTCAAAGGTTAACAGGCGCTGTTTCTCCACGCAAATGACATGGCCGTTCGATTGTTCCACCGCCTGATTTACGCAGGCAATCAACTGCTTCGTTTTGCCGGAGCCCTTGTGACCGATAATTAATGAAATCATAGTTCCATCCTCCTATATCCTTTTTTCTAATTCAGCTTTTCTCTCTTCAAAACCTCGTTTGCCCAGCAGAGCAAACATATTCTTTTTATATTCCTCAACCCCGGGTTGATTAAAGGGATTTACGCCCAATACATAGCCCGAAATTCCGCAGGCTTTTTCAAAGAAATAGAGCAGCCAGCCCAGGTGGTAAGCATCCATGCGCTCCAGTTCTAGGATGATATTTGGCACACCGCCGTCCTTATGCGCTAAAACGGTGCCCAAAAATGCGTTGTGATTCACATAGGAAAGTGTCTTCCCCGCAAGGTAGTTCAGTTCATCTTCATCGTTTTCTTCCGCTTGCATGATGATATCTGTGCCCGGCTCCTTTACAGTCAGCACAGTTTCAAACAGGCTGCGTTCCCCGTCCTGCACATATTGGCCTAGAGAGTGCAGGTCAGTGGAATAAATCACGGAGGCAGGAAAAATGCCCTTGCCGTCTTTGCCCTCGCTTTCGCCGTAAAGCTGCTTGAACCATTCGTTGAGCATGGCGAAATCCGGCTCATAGGACGCAAGTATCTCAATCTTTTTGCCCGCGCGGTATAACAGGTTGCGCATCGCGGCGTAACGGTAGCAGTCGTTAGCCTGCAAATCCCGCACGGTATATAACTCCCGCGCCTGCTGCGCCCCTTGCATGAGGGCGTTGATATCCACCCCGGCCGCGGCAATGGGCAAGAGGCCGACTGCGGTTAAAACAGAATAGCGGCCGCCCACATCATCCGGCACCACAAAAGTCTCATACCCCTCCTGCTCCGAGAGCTTGCGCAGGGCTCCTTTCGCCTTGTCCGTTGTGGCGAAAATTCGCTTCGCCGCCTCTTTTTTTCCGTATTTTTCAACCAGCAATTTGCGGAACATGCGAAACGCAATAGCGGGCTCGGTGGTTGTGCCCGATTTAGAAATAACATTCACCGAGAAATCCGTCTGCGCACAGCGGTCATACAAGCGCCGGAGGGCACTTGGGCTGATGCTGTTGCCCGCAAACCAAATTTCCGGTGAATCACCGCAATTTAAGTTATAGGACTGTGACTGAATGCATTCAATAACGGCGCGTGCGCCAAGATAAGAGCCGCCGATACCAATTACAACGAGTATGCGGCTGTTCGCGCGGATACGCTGCGCCGCCTGCTCAATCCGGGTGAATTCCTGCTTGTCGTAGGTAACAGGCAGGTCTACCCAGCCTAAAAAATCACTGCCTTCGCCGCTTGCTGAATGCAGCTTATCATGCGCGTCATAAATCTCCTTCGCAATTTGCTGCAACGCGAGTTGTGAGGCTTCATCACCAACATGGTCCGAAACCAAACGTAATCCCAATACAATCGACCTCCACGAATATCATCATATTAGTATTGTACGCGAAAGAAGACTGTATTGCAAGCGTAATACGCCTGTTTCTGAAAAAAATCCGATTCATCCGGATTTTTCTTGTTTTGACCGAATATTTTTGCTATACTTGAGCTTACTTGGTATGCGATTTACTCGTGTAAAACGCAGCAAACCCCAGCCGCGAATTGCTTCGCTGGCCAGGGAGATGCTGTTGTTATTTTTATTGCCCGAGCGCGGCCAACAGACGCAGGAAAATATCCTGAAAGCGCAGTTTGTTGACAGAGGATGCAGCGGTCAAATTATACTCGCCCAGCGTCTCGCCGTCCATGCTGAAGGTGATTTTGCCGAGTACCTGCCCCTGTTCCACCGGAGCCTCCACGTTGAGGGCGAGGCTTACCTCCTGCTTAATCTCCTTGTTGCTGTTTTTGGGGATGAGCACCCGGCCGATCTCCGGCAACTCGGGTGTAATTGTCTCTTCAACGCCCCGCAGCACCTGCACATTCGTGATAAGGGACTGGTCAACCTCCGGCTTTACGGTAACAAAGTTTGCAAAACCCCAGTTGAGCATTGCCTTTGCGCCATTGAAGCGGTCGTCGCTGCTGGGGCTGCCCATAACAACGGCTATCAGGTGCGTGCCATCCCGCCTTGCACTGGCGGAGATGCAGCAGCCGGCCTTGTTGGTGGTTCCGGTTTTCAGGCCTGTGATGCCCTGATAAAAGCGGATGAGTCTGTTGGTGTTTACCAGCTGCGTCTGCCCATCGCGCAGGGAATCCATCCAAATGGTGGAATACTTGATAATGCGCTCATGCTTGAGCAGTTCGCGCGACATGATGGCGACATCGTGCGCGCTGGTGAGATGTTTGGTTGTGCTGTCATCCAGCCCGGTGCTGTTTTCAAAAAAGGTATCCTTCATGCCAAGCTCTGCGGCGCGGTTATTCATCATGGTGTTGAAGGCTTCTTCGCTGCCGGCGAGATATTCGCCCAGCGAGGTTACGGCGTCATTTGCGGAATAAACCGCTGTGGCCTTGAGCAGCTCATCAACCGTCATGCGCTCCCCTTCCTTGAGCCATATCTGGGAGCCGCCCTTGGAAGCGGCGTTTTTGCTGGTGTTCACAAGGTCGGTTAGCTTAATTTTGCCTTGGTCAATCGCCTCCGTCACGAGCAGCAGCGGCATGATTTTGGTTACGGACGCCGGATACAGCTTTGCATGCTCATTTTGCGCCATCAAGATTTTTCCTGTGTCAGCATCCATGAGCAAGGCCGATTTCGCGTTCACCTTCACCGGCATATTGCTCAGCGGCGCAGTTGCTTTCACTGTTTTGGTCTGTGTTTCTTTTTTTAACTGCGCGGCCGCATTGTTTGCTTCTGCAGCAGACGCCGCACTGACCAATAGCAGAAGGCTTAAAACAATTGCAAGTATGCATCTGGTTTTATGTTTCATTTGGTTTCCATCCTTTCCCCCGAGGCTTTCCATTTATGTTTATGCACAGCTCGTCAAAAGTAATACAAAAATAGTGCGAGGAGGCTATCGCAATATGAAAGCGGCAATTCATACGCTTGGCTGCAAAGTGAACCAGTACGAATCACAATATATCGCCGAGGACTTGCAACGCCACGGCTATGAAATCGTGGCTTGTGAGGCGGACGCAGACGTCTACATCATCAACTCCTGCTCTGTTACCGCGCAGAGCGACCGCAAAACGCGGCAAACCGTACGGCATTACAGGCGGCTGCACCCGGAGGCTTTGATTCTGCTTTGCGGCTGCATGCCGCAAGCGTTTCCCAAAGAAGCCGCCGCGCTGGCAGAGGCAGATATTGTATTTGGCAACGCGGGGAAAGAAAAGCTTGCCATGTTTTTGGAGGAATACAAACGCTCCGGGCAGCGGTATGTTTCCATTATTCCGCACACGGAGCAACACAGCTTTTGCGAAGGGATAAGCGGTTTTCGGGAACGTACCCGCGCCTACATCAAAATTGAGGACGGCTGTAACCGTTTTTGTTCTTACTGCGTTGTGCCCCACGCGCGCGGACGGGTGCGATCCAAGCCGCCGGAGGAGATTCGCCTGGAATGCGAGCGTCTGCGGCAGGCCGGTTTTCGGGAGCTTGTTTTAGTGGGCATTAATCTCTCCGCCTACGGCAGCGGCCTTGGGCTGCATCTGAGTGACGCGGTGGCTATCGCTGCGCAGGTGCCTGGCATAGAGCGCATTCGCCTGGGCTCCCTGGAGCCGGATCACGTGACAGCGGAGGAAATCTCGGCGCTTTCCAAGATTGAAACACTCTGCCCGCAGTTTCACATCTCTTTGCAGAGCGGTTGTGATGAGACGCTGCGGCGTATGAATCGGCATTACAGCACGCAGGAATACCGAAGACTCTGCGAAGAGCTGCGCCGCGTATTTCCGGATTGCACCCTAACAACAGATGTTATGGTGGGCTTTCCGGGTGAAAGCGAAGCTGAATTTGCGGAGTCCCTGGCATTTATCCGGGAAATCGCATTTGAAAAAATACATATTTTCCCTTACTCACGCAGAAAAGGCACCCCCGCCGCCGAACATCCGCAGCAGGTTTCTAAGGCGGAAAAAGAAAAAAGATGCCGCGCATTAACAACGGCATCTCAGGAAATTCGTTCGGCGTTTTTATCCCGGCAAATCGGAAGAGAGCTTTGGATTCTGCCGGAGGAAGCGGGAGAGGGATACCTACAGGGCTACACCGCCAACTACACGCCTGTGCGCGTTTATGGCGCAGAGTATGCAGAGCGGGGTGGCCTGCTGCGCGTTAGGGTGCAAGCTGTTACGGATGACTGCTGTGTTGGGGTTTTGTAGCCTTCTGCACAAGCGGCAGGATGCCGCCGATATCTGTTAAGGGATATTCCCGCGAGTAAAACGGCTGAACGCCGTGCTGCTCTAAAAACGGAAAGATTACGCTGCTGTCTGCGTGGCCGGAAAGGTCGCCGTTGGCCAGCAGTGTTTTTTTTCTGATTAAGCCACAGCTTCCCCCAATAAAGCCGTAGGGCTGCCCCTCCAGCCGTACGGAGCCTTTCGAGAGCAGCAATACAGAAAAGCCATTTGCCTCCCCTGCCCGCGCAATCCCGGCGTCATCCGTCAGGAAGGCCTGCGGCGTCACCATGCAAACGGAGCATTTTGTATAGCCTTGCTTTACCCGCACAATCGTAAGAGAAAGCTCCGCCGCCAACACAAGAACTTCCGGTGCAACGCTTTTTGGATTACAAAACAAAACGTTAGAGATACATGCCGCGTTAAGCGCCGCGTTGGCCGGATATTCGGGGAAAATTTCTTCCTTGATGCATTGGGCGCGGAATCCCATGGATTGCAGTGTTTCCCGCTGTTTTTCCAAGCCGGGCAACAGGAGAATATCGCGTTCGCTCAGCTGCAACAGATTCATATCCGCATGCGAGGCAACATCCGCACTCAAACACGGGTGCGGCGGGATTGGCAGCGTTAAGATATTTAGGCTGTGCAACTGCTTCTGCAGAACGGCGGCCTGCGCGGAAACAGCGCAAACCTCCACATCATGCTCCGGTAAATTCGGATGCATGGCCGCCCCCTATTCCGCGATGTGCCGAAACGCTTCAATGACATTTCGCACACCAATCACTTCAATTTCCTTTTTCAATGCCGCAGCGATTTTAACGGCGTTATGCTTTGGAACCAGGCAACGGTGAAAACCCTGTCTGGCCGCTTCCCGAATGCGTTGCTCACAGCTTGTTACGGCGCGGATTTCACCACCCAGCCCGATTTCACCGAAGGCGATGGCGTCTTCCAAAATGCAAACATCCTTCAGGCTGGAAATCAGGGAAAGCGCAACGGGTAAATCCGTGGCGGGCTCGTCCAGCTTTAAACCGCCTGCAATATTGATATAAGCATCCATCGTGCCGAAAAAGTAGCCCGCCCGCTTTTCCAAAACAGCAAGCAGCATAGACATGCGATTATAGTCAAAGCCGGTGGCCATACGCCTTGGTGTACCAAAGTTGCTGGGTGTTACAAGACCCTGCACCTCTGCCAGAATGGGGCGAGAGCCCTCCATCACGCAGGCAATACACGAACCGGAGGTGTTCTGCGCCCTGCCGGAAAGCAGCATCTGCGAGGGATTTTCCACCTCAGTTAAGCCACTTTCATTCATTTCAAACACACCGATTTCATTCGTGGAGCCAAAACGGTTTTTCACCGCGCGCAGAATGCGGTAGGAGAGATTGCGCTCACCCTCAAAATAGAGCACCGCGTCCACAATATGCTCCAGCACTTTTGGCCCTGCGATATTACCGTCCTTATTGACATGGCCGACGATGATGACGGGGATATTCAGGCTCTTTGCCGTATGTAAAAACGCAGAGGTGGATTCGCGCACCTGGGTAACGCTGCCCGCTGAGGAGCTCAGTTCCGCAATGGACATGGTTTGAATGGAATCAATGAATACAAGGCCGGGCTGCGTGGCACGAATCGTTTCGCAGACCCCTTGCACATCCGTATCACATAGGATGGAGAGCTTGTCCGTCTGCACTCCGAGCCGGTTTGCGCGCAGCTTAATCTGGTGCGCGGATTCCTCGCCCGAAACATATAGAATTTCAAGCGACTTTCCGACAAATTCACAGATTTGCAGCAGTATGGTGGATTTACCGATGCCGGGGTCTCCGCTGAGCAGCACCACGCTGCCGCGCACAATACCGCCGCCCAAAACACGGTCAAACTCCCGCAGCCCGGTGTGAAAGCGCACGGATTCATCGGATTGAATTTCATGAATCCGCAAGGCGCGGGAGGCACGGGCTGCGGCAACACCCGCGCTTTCCTTACGCGGAGCCTGCTGTAGCTTCACTTCTTCGTTCATGGTGTTCCATTCGTTGCAGCCGGGGCAGCAGCCATACCATTTGGCGCTTTCGTGGCCGCATTGATTGCAAACATAAACAGCCTTGGCTTTTGGTGACATATGTATGACCATCCTTATTATTAGTCCACCAACGAAACCTTGCCAAATCTTGGTGGTATTTTCGCCGTCAGCCTGCGTTGTCCTCCTTGCTTTACGACAGTAAAGCCGCGTCGTCCGCCTTGACTGACGACAAAAACCCTCACCAATCTTCTGGCAAG
>JAVBPP010000089.1:0-12184 GCA_031549535.1 Oscillospiraceae bacterium | reverse complement strand
GGTGATGCTGGTCGGCGCGGCCTTGACCGTGACGGTCATGCTCTTCTTCACGCCGTTGTAAAGCGTCAGCGTGATGGTCGCCGTACCGGCCTTCAGCGCCGTGATTTTGCCGTTTGTGTCCACGATGGCGACCGCCTTGTTGCTGCTTGACCAAGTGCGCTTATAACTCGCCGCACCGGATGGGGCTAAGGTTGCCGTGGCGGTGAAAGTCTCTTTCACGCCGAGGGTGATGGCGGATTTGTTGAGGGTGATGCTGGTCGGTGCGGGCTTGACTGTAACGGTGCAGGTAGCCGTTTTTCCCATGGCGGTTTGGGCTGTGATGACCACGGTGCCTGCCTTGGCGGTCGTAATTTTGCCCGCCGCATCCACGGTGGCGATGGTTTTATCGGCGGAACTCCAGGTCACCGTGATGGGTGCGTCCAGCGTTACCACCGGGGCAAAGCTCTCCTTCACACCCAGCGTGACGGCGGTTTTGCTCAGCTTGATGTTCGGATTCTTGGGCAGTACCTCAGATTTGATTACCGCCTGGCAGCGTGTGCAGCGCAGCTCCCGCTTGCCGTCCTTGGTGGTGGTCGCTTGCGTAACAGTGAACCACTTGCCGCTGTCGTGACCGAGCTTGGTGATGGGTTGGGTTTCTGTTTGGTTGCAGACGGTGCAGCTGCGGGTTTTGGTGCCTGCCTCGGTACAGGTTGCGGCTTTGGTGGTTTTCCAGGCGCCGTAGCTGTGGGTTGTGTGCGGAGTGCTGTCGTGGCCGGTGCAGAGTTCAAATGGAATGCTGTGTGAGTCTGCGTAAGATTTCGCTAAACCAGTTGTGGAGGGGCTGCAGATCATTATGGAGGGGCAACCATAAAATGCTGCATAAATGCTAATGGTCTCAATACTTGTAGGTATATGTACTCGTTTTAGGGATGTACAATCCCTGAATGCGGAAGAGCCAATGGAAGTCACGCTGTTTGGAATTGTCACGGTTGGCAACGATGTGCAGCCGTTGAACGCATAATAACCAATGGAAGTTACGTTACTGCCGATGATTACTTTTTTAAGAGCCGCTTTCTGAGAATAAAGAGTAGGGATTGTGGCCATATTGATGTCTAAAATTTCAATCGGGCAGTCCCCGAATGCGGAATTACCTATAGAATTCACGCTGTTAGGAATGGTCACAGCAGACAGTGATGTGCAGCCATAGAATGCGTGATTGTCAATGGAAGTCACGCCGTTTGGTATGACCACGGCAGGCAGCGATGTGCAGCCATAGAATGCGCAAGAGCCAATGGAGTTCACGCTGTTGGGAATGGTCACAGCAGGCAGTGATGTGCAACCATAGAATGCGTAAACGCCAATGGAAGTCACGCTGTTTGGAATGGTCACAGCAAGCAGTGATGTGCAGCCATAGAATGCGGAAGAGCCAATGGAAGTCACACTGGTACCAATTTTTATGCTTACCAAGCCTGTGCATTCCTGAAATGCATACCCCCCAATGCTTGTTATGCAGTCTGGAATGATTACACTGGTAATGCTTGTGCGATAAGCGAAAGCAGAATAGCCAATAGACTCCACCGGATACCCACCAAGAGTGGCAGGAATAACAACATTTTTTGCGGTACCAATATATTTCGTTATTGTTGCTTTGCCATTTGAAACAGAATATTTATAATCACTCTGGTTACTTGAGTGATCCAAATGGCTGTATGGGTCGCTTTGATATCCGTTACCGTAATGATCACTCGGATTTCGTGTGCATGGATTCACCGGAATGCCATCTTCCCAATGCATAACAAATGTTTCACCTACAAAGGAGGAATGCTCTTTTGAGAATTTGTCACTCCCAAATTCTAACGAAGCTCCAATTGCTACAGACATTTTACCTGCACAGTGTGTACATGCAAATGGTTTATTGGGATATAGCTCTGAAACCATTTTAAGGGTTGGACCTGCTTTCACATAAAGCTCACCTTTTGCTAAAAACAAATCAATCCCTGCTGATAATTTCAAACCGATAGAAAGTGATGCTTCTACAGAAAGAGTAAATTTATCTTTTACAAAATTATGTACTAAACGGAAATCACCATCTGAATATTCCACTCCGGCGTTAAACTCGTTGCTAAAAGTCAGAGAAATCTTTCCGTCAACAGTAATATATAAGCTGAGATCAACAAATCCGAATCCGTAAACAGGAATTCGTCCAAGCTTCACACTGTCTTCAAATTCGGCTCCGATGCTGGTTTCGGTAGCTTCTGATCCTTTTATCCCAAGATAACAATACCGCTTAGCGGTGTCAAGTTTGAAGATGGCAGAAATGGAAACATCCAATTCGACTGAGACGGCCCCAATCGTCAGAGAAATCCTTCTCGATTCCCCACGTTCTGCATCCACGATCATTCTCATCAATGGCTTCGGAGCATCCTTTATCGTCACCCCCTCAGCCGGTTCAAAGGACGACCAGTCGACAGGCACAGCCCCCTGTGCATCCGCCGCAACAATCGCATTGTCCACATCCACATTCTCTCCGGCTGCGGTCACGATTTTTGTTTCCGCTCCACTCACAGAAACAGATTGCGCCTTATATGCCTTAGGAATCCCATGAAACCACACCACAAAAACCTGCCCGGCTGAAATTGCTTGCGGACAATCTATAATCGTTATACCCTCATTTGCATCCGCTGTAACATCTGTTCCCTCTGGAATTTCAATGACATCACTGTCAAATTCATACGTATTCTCGTATCCTTCTTCAATTTCCGTAGATTTCCAAACCGTGTTGGCATCTTCCAGCATGAAGTCCTTCTCGGCACTTGTGACAGTTCTTTCAGGCATAAAATTACCCGCCACAAGTGAAAACCAATTGCGATTCACAGCAATTAACGCATCATTCGGATAGGAAATGACTGCGCTGTCAAGGAACGGATACGCCGGATTTTCGTCCTCTATTTGAAACCCAAGACAAAAATTCAAGGTATGCGCCGCAAAATCCCGGTCGGCAGGTGCATCCGGGTAGAACGGATAACCCGGCTCCAAATCAATTACACCAAATTCCACAGCCACCATAATATCCCGGTAATGCGGATGCTCAGAATCGATATCAGTATAATAATTTTCCGGCACATTGTCTTGTTCGACTGTCATCTGAAAAACGCTGACCAACGCATGAATCCATGCGGAGCGCGTTATGGCATCCGTTTCGCCTGCCGTCTCCGGAGGCAGAGCTTGCGTTTTCACTTTTGACTGCGTCTGCACCGGCTTCGTCGGTTCTTGAACTGGTTCCGGCCCTTGTACTTGCTTGTTTTCTGGCAGCTGTGTTGCTTCCGGAACTTGTGTTTCCGCATGCGCCTGCACAGCCAAGCCGGAGCGCGTCATCCACTCCGGCAGCGAAAGCCCCATAAACCCGCTCAGCGGTGCTGCTCCCAAAAGCATCACCAAAGCCAAAACTACCGCAAACCCGCTTTTCACAAACCGTTTCATAACCCCTGCCTCCTATATCCTATAAAATAATCTCATTCATCCCTGCAATCAACTTTCGCCGCGTTTCGCCCAATAGAAACACCCCATCCATGCCGTCCGCCAATTCCACGGTGAAGCGGGTGTTCCCGCCCTGCTTTTCAAACGCAACCGCAATCTTCCCCCGGCAGGTGGTGACATGGCCGGAGGCTTTGGAAAGCCCTTGCACCGGTTTCGGCGCAATCACAATGTTTTCATACCCTGCGCTGCCCTCTGCCTGCCCGATGCCCAGAATATGCCGGAACAAAAAGCGGGTCACTGCGCCGAACATGGGGTGGCTGTGGGAGCGTTCGCCGTTCCAGTTTTCCCAGAGCGTGGTTGCGCCCTGCTTTTTCATGTTGTAGAAGGACGCGTTGCCGTGCGAGGTGAGCAACGAAAGCGCCGTATCCTGCTCGCCCCGCTCAAACAGCAGGCGGGTGACGAGATCCGTTGCGATGATGCCGGTGTCATATTCGCCGCGCTTTTGATAGATTGCCGCCATTTGGGAAAATGTTTGATCGCAGCCCAGGCCGATATCCACGGCATAGGCGTTTGCGCCCTGGATGTTGCCCATAAAATTCCGGGACTGCGGGCTGTAATACATGCGCGTGAGGGACTGTTTGCTTCTTGCAATCCATGCGTCCAGATGCGTGGTTTCGCCCTGCTGCCCAAGGATGGCGGCAATTTCTTTGGCCATCTCCATAAATTTGACATACAGCGCTGTGTTGACATAGGGCTCCGGAATGGCAATCGGTTCCGGCGGCAGCCAGTCGCCCAAGCACCAGCCGCCCTCCTCCTCGCGGTAGACAATGCCGTTATCGCAACGGCTTTCCATATAGTCAAAATACCGCAGCATTTTCGGTAAAAATTCACGCAGGACTTCCCTATCCCCGTATTCCTTATAGTATACATACGGCACAACCACTACCGCGCCGCCCCAGCCGCCGGGGCCGCCGCCGCCGCCCGCAAAGGGGGCCGTGTGCTGGATATGCCCGCTTTTTTTGTCCTGGCAGTCGGCAATATCCGTCAGCCACTTGCGGTAAAAGCGTTTTGCGTCCAATAGCAGCAGCGCCGCCTCACAACAAAGCTGCCCGTCGCCGGTGTAACCCAGCCGCTCAATATGCGGGCAGTCCGAGGGTACACCGCCGTGCATGTTGCAGAGCTGCGTGCGGATATAGGCGTCATAGAGCCAGTTCAGCTCCGCGCTGTCGCTGGAAAAGGAAGAGGTGACGGGGGTATCGGCATGCACCACGCACACCCGCAACAGCTGCGCATTGTTCGTCACGGAAATATAACGGAAGCCGTGCCAGCAAAACCGGGGATGCATCTCCATGCCCGCCACACAGTTTTCATAGCGGTTGGTTTGGATTTGCCCCTCCCCGCCGCAGGACCCGAAATCCAAGCTGCCGTCCGCATGCAGCTCCTCGGCATAACGCAGTTCCACAGTTTCCCCGCTCCGCTGCGCCGCCACCACCGCAAAGCCCGTGATATTTTCGCCGCAGTCGTAAACGGTATACGCCGCAAAGCGTTTGTGCACGCTTGGCTCGATCGTACGGATCACACGGTCGGCGGGGCAGTCCTGGATACACAGTTCACTTTCCGGCTGTTCCGCGGGCAAGCAAGGGTTCCATGCGCTGTCGTCAAACCCGTTTTCCGCCCAGCCGGGCTGCAAGAGGGCAAAATTATAGACCTCACCGAAATACAGGTTGTTGAACGTCAACTCGCTTTGCGCCCACTTAAGCGCGGTATTGGAAACGAAGCTGCCCGTTTGTCCGTTCCGCTCCGTCCATTCCAACGAGAAGCACAGCTTCTCATAACCGAAGCCCACATAGCCTTCCGCCCAACGCAGACTCTGGGCATACCAACCCGTGCCAAGCTGCACGCCCAGCGTGTTTTCTCCGGGATTCAGATAGGCCGTCACATCATATTCCATGCAATAAATGCGGTAATGCAGTTCATCATGGATGGGATATTCCATCAGCGAAAGATTGCGCGGGGCATAGCTGGAATTGGCCGGAACCAACAAATCATCGCTGACACGTCTGCCGTTGATCCAAAGCGCAAAATAGCCCAGTCCGCAAATGCGGATGCGTGCTTTCCTCGCGTTTGCAACCGTAAAGCTTCCACGAATCAGCGGAGAGCTACAGTCCTCATCCGCGCCGACCCAGATTGCGTTCCCAAACATTTCTTGCTGTTTCATGGTGTGCACCTCGTTTTTTATTTGTTTGTGCTGTTCGGAACAGGGCAAGTGAATAGTGAATGGGGAATAGTGAAGAGTTAAGGTTTCGCCTTTCGGCGAATTTTATGACTCTATTACTCGATGTTGCCTTTTGCTGTTTTTAGGGTGGATATGAGCAGCCTTTTTATTGACAATTCCACATTTCCCCCGCAAATAAAATTCGCCGAAAGGCGACCCGAAACTGTTCACTATTCACTCTTCACTATTCACTCAACAGCCCCTGCAGCCCTTCCCATTCCTCCAGAAGCCGCTCCAGTTCCTCCTGCCCGGTTGTCACTGCTTGCGTCAGTTCCAACAGCTTTTCATAATCCGCTGCGGTTTCCGGTTGGTTCAGTTGCGCCTGTTTTTCTTCCTGCGCGGTTTCCAGCTCGGCAATGCGCTCTTCACAGCGGCGCAGCCTGCTCTCCAACCTGCGCTTTTCGCTCTCGCGCTCTTTCCGCAGTTGATAGGCGCTGGGCTGCTTCTCCCTTTGCGCGGTTTGTTTTGCCAGTTCCTCTTTCTTTTGGCTTTGCTCCAGATATTCTTCATATCCAAATCGATAACTCACAAGCCCTTCCGGCCGCATTTCTACAATACGCGTGGAGAGCTTCTTTAAAAAGTAGCGGTCATGCGTCACCACCAGCATGGTGCCGGGGAACGCGAGCAGCGCATCCTCCAGCGCTTCGCGTGAAGCGATGTCCAGATGATTCGTCGGCTCATCCAGCAGCAACAGGTTCGCGCCGGAAAGCATCAGTTTTAATAGCGCTAGCTTTGCTTTCTCCCCGCCGCTCAAAGCGGAAACCCGCTTGAACACCTCATCTCGGGTAAACAAAAATATGGCAAGGGCGCTGCGTACCTGTGTTTCCGTAAAATCACGGTGCGCGTCCCAAATCTCATCTATTACCGTTTTTTCCGGATGCAAGCCCTCGAGATTCTGCGCGAAATAGCCCATGCGCACCCGGTTCCCCGTAGAAAAATGGCCCGCGTCCGCCGGGAGCTCCTCCCGCAGGATCCGCAGGAAGGTGGTTTTTCCGCAGCCGTTCGGCCCCAGCAAAAAAACGCGTTCCTCCTTTTGCAGCAGGAAGTCTGCATGGGTAAACAGACGCTTTTCGCCAAACGCCTTAGAAAGCCCCGTTACGGTCAAAACCTCCTGGCAGCTTGCCGGCTCCGGCTGAAATTGAAAGTGCAGCGTCTGTTCCGCCTTGTCCGGCTGCGTAAGCTCCGCGCGTTTTTTATCCAGCATCTTCTGCTTGCTCTCGGCCGTGATAATATTTTTTTCACGTCCCCAGCGCCGTTGCTGTTCGATGATGCCCTCTATTCGCTTGATTTCGCGCATATCGTTGACATAATGCCGCTCCAGAAGCGCGTCATGCTCTTCCTTTTGCTTCAGATACGCGGAATAGTTCCCCTCCCAGGCTGTCAGCTTCCCGTTCGCCATGGCAAAGGTGCGGCCTGTCACCTGATCCAAAAAATAGCGGTCATGCGAGATAATCAGGCAGGCGCCCGGGTAATCCCGCAGCAGTTTTTCCAGCCACTGTGTCGCGGCAAGGTCCAGATGGTTGGTCGGCTCATCCAGCAGGAGCAAATCCGCCTGGCTGAGCAGCAGTTTTGCCATACTCACCTTGGACCGCTGCCCGCCGCTGAGCTTGTCGCAGCTCTGCTCCAACTCTGCCTGTGAAAAACCCAGCCCCAAAAGCACGGCACGCGTTCTGCTGCGAAACGTCAAGCCACCCAAAAGCCCAAATTCCTCTTGTTTTTCAAGATATAGCTCCGAAAGCTGCTCCCCCTGCTCCAGCCGCGCTTCCAGCTCCCGCAGCTGCTCTTCCCGTTCCATGAGGGGGGCGAAAACCGTCAGCGCCTCCTCATA
Organism: Oscillospiraceae bacterium; assembly: GCA_031549535.1. GTDB lineage: Bacteria > Bacillota > Clostridia > Oscillospirales > Acutalibacteraceae > JAVBPP01. The sequence continues at coordinate 4,625 of JAVBPP010000089.1, read as the reverse complement.
AATGCTCCGGCGGCTATCCGCGCAGGCATGCTGCTCCAGATAGCCGATTTTGCAATCCCGCGCGGCAGTGATATCCCCCTGCGTGGGCTCTAATTTTCCCAAAATCAAGCGAAAGAGTGTGGTTTTACCCGCGCCGTTTGCACCGATTAACCCGGCCTTCTGTTTTGGCCAAAGCTCCAGCGAAAGGTCGCGGAACAAAAAATCTCCCGCAAAGTCCATAGCTAAATTTTGTATACTTAATAGCGACATGTTATATCCGTGACTCCAATAATTTCATAGTCCCCTGAACAGAAAATCCACCGCAGCCCGCAGGCAGAAACACGCTTCCCCCTTTTTGCAAGGAAAGGCTTTCTCCTTTACAGGTGAGCGTCCCCTCCCCCTCCAGCACTAACAGGGAAACAAAGGAGGCTTCATCCGCCCAGGCTTGATATGCGCCCTGCGTTTCTATTGCCCACATACTGAAATACTCACAGGCACACAGCGGCGTTTTGCTCCAGCCCTCCCCTGTTTCCGGAATAGCTTCAATCGATTGGGCGCGATACGGCTCGCATTTTGTCACCGCCAGTGCCTGCGCCGTGTGCAGCTCCCGCGGCTTTCCGTCCAGCCCCGGGCGGTTATAGTCATAAATACGGTAGGTGGTGTTGGAATTCTGTTGCACCTCCGCAAGGAGTATGCCTTTACAGATAGCGTGCAGGGTTCCGGCCTCAATAAAGAAGCAATCTCCCTTTTTCACGGGAATACGCTGCACCGCATCCATAAGGGTATCCGTTTCCACCGCTTTTTGAAACGCCTGGGACGAAATCTGCTCCCGGAAACCCAGAATCAAGCAGGCATTTTCTTCGCAGTCCAGCACATACCAGGCCTCGGTTTTGCCCTGCCCTTCACCGGTTTTTGTGCAATAAGCGTCGTCCGGATGCACCTGAACGGATAAATCGTCCCGCGCGTCAATCAATTTTACCAGAATCGGGAAATCCTTGCACCCGGCTCCGTCTGTGCCGACACACTGCGGATTCTGCCGATAATAGTCCGCAAGCGTCATCCCCGTAAAATCGCCGTTTGCGATGCGGTTCTCCCCCGCCTCATGGCAAGAGAGCACCCAGGCCTCGGCGGCGTTGCGTTTTTCTGTCTGTATCCCATAGTCCGAAATTAAGCGTGTCCCGCCCCAAACCAGTTCGCTGATAAAGGGCTCCAGCAACATCGGATACGATTTCATAGATTCATCCCCGCCTTTTGAAATTCTCTGTATCAGTTTAGCATATTCGTCCCATAATTTCTATATTAATATTAGGAGCCGTTACACCCGCTCCCACAGAAAGGAAGGAACCCATCCGTGGACGCATCTAAATTCTTATCCTTCTCCCCTTTTCGTAAAGAAACACAGGCCATGCCCGAGGACAGCCTGCTCGAGGACATCCGCCAGGTCTGCCGCCAGATGGACGCGGCTTACACCCGCTTTGAGCTGGAGCATGACGAGGATTTGGTGGAGGCGGCCATCTATGAGCTGGAGGCGCTGAAGGCACGCTACCGCTACCTGATTAAGCAGGCCAAGCAAAAAAAGCTGGAAAGCCCCAGCCTGAACACCATCGTGCAAATACCCGTAGAAAAGGAATGGTTATAAATGAGCTCCGGATTGAACGCGGCTGTCATTGCCGTCCTAGGGCTTGCGGTTTTATTTGTGCTCATCAGCATGCTGCGCACGCGCAAGCCCGTACGCATTCTGGTTTTAACCATGCTGCAGGGTCTTGCCGCCATCTGTGCGGTAAACCTGCTGGGCATGCTTATTGATATTGATATCGCACTAAACTGGTACACCGTGAGTGCAGCCATGGTCTTCGGCACCCCCGGTGTCATTGGCATTTTGCTGCTGAATACCATGTTTCGTACATAATTTTACATCATCAATTATAGTTTGAGTATAAAGTTTGCAGGTTCACTTTCACCAAAGAGGTCGCAAAGTGCTCCGCCTGCAGGCTTTTTTTGTTATATTCTCTATATTAGGAAAATAATGCGTACACTATTACTGCTGTAATGTATAGAAACACACAGCGTAAATTGAAAGCTAAACTATTTCTAAGCTAGTTCTAACATGCTGCGAAAAAAAGCTGTCTTAATTATTAAAAGTGTTGAATGCCTTGACAGCACAACGCTCTAAGAAGTATGATTCTAGTGGTGTAGTAGCTTTGCTGCGGCGCAGGCAGCATTTTGGCATTGAAATAAACTGATGCATCACGATTTGATGGAGAGACATAGATATGAAAAAATCTTGGAAAATTCTGGCTCTTTTGCTGGTTGTTCCGCTGATTATGACAACAATTGAATGGACGACGCCTATCCGGGCCGCAAAATCACAGTTTGCGCAGACGGCAGCTCAAAACGCCTGGGAAGAAGAGAGCTACTGGGCCGACGCCTACCTCATCGAAAATGAGGAAGATTTGTATGCCCTGGCGCGCATCATCAACCTGGATGCCTCCGACCCGACTTTCCCAGACGATATGCGGCGCTTTGACCCGGAGTTCAGCGAGGGTGACGAAGACCCTGCCCTATTGGCGGGCAGAATGGCCGAAGCAAAATACAGCCTGCAGGCAAACCTAATTCTCCCGGCGGACGCGGATTTTGCCGGAATCGGCACCCCCTCGCGCCCCTTCGACGGCATGATAAACGGGAACAACCTAAGTATACAATATAGTATTGATACCGCGAACGCCAACTGGACCGCCAATGCCCGGTATGGCCTGTTTCGTTTTGTTTCCGCGGCGCTGTTTTATCAATTGAATATAGAAGCGAATATGGCAATCACCGGTTCCGGGCAAAGCAGCTATTTTATCGGCGGCGTTGTGGCGGATGCTGAGGATAGCTGTGTTTTTGACAATGTGCACGCCCTGCTGAATCTGCAAATGAGCGTCCCCTCCGGCGCACCCGCCGTTGGCGTTGGCGGCTTGGTGGGTAACGCGCAGACGCAGCGTATCGTCAATTACGATTCCGGCGCAACCATTCAGTCCGACTATGCGCCTGCAGGTTTGAACACGGTGTTTGAAGGCACATTGCAGGGAACCATGCAAGAGCCGGAGGAAGGAAAGCTGCTTGTAACGCCCATGCCGGGTATCACAGTCTATGCCTACGGCCCGCGTGTAAAGAAAACCGGCGATTTCAGCTATGAGGTGGAAGCGAACAGCGTTGTAAACCTCGTGGCGGTGAATGAAAGCAAGGCCTTTGCTCGCTGGACCTCCCAAGGCGGTGCCACCGTCAACGCAACTACAATGAATACCAGCTTCACCATGCCCACGAACGGTTCCGGCGTGGTGCTTGGCGCACTTGTTGCGCAGGATGCAGTACTGGGTAAATCCTTCCGCAACGCATTCACCCTGGATGATAACGAGGATTTAAGCGCGCTGCAGACCATAATAAACACATATGCCGCATCAACCAATGCAGATTTTCAGCGCTTTAACCCAAGCTTTATCAAATCAACCGCAAACCAAACGGCGCTGCGCAGGGGTTATTTTCGTATTACCTCCAACATCATCGCGGACGCGGGCTTCACCGGCATCGGAACCGGAACTGCGGTGACAAATGCGTTCCAGGGCTTGGTGGACGGAAGCTTTATGCTTGGCGATGAGCTGCACTCCCGCACCATCACAATGACGGCGAACTTTAACAACACCGCCACAATGAACGGGCTGTTCGGCTCGCTCTCTCCGGATACTGGCTATCATGCCGTTGTGCGCAATGTTGCGGTGGAAGGCTCTCTATACAGTAAACCAACGGGAGCAAGCTATGCAGGCGGCATTGCGGGCTACATGACCAAGAGCATTCTCGTCAACTGTTCCACCTCGGCCGAGGTAAACCTCACCTACGGCGACAATACCATGTATGCCGGCGGGCTGGCGGGGCAGGTTTCGGCAGGCTATCTGGAGAACTGCCTGTCGTTCAACCAATCCACAATCAAGGCCTCCAACACCAAGGCATTCAATGTTTATGTCGGCGGTGCTGTTGGTTATATGCTGAATTCTTATACGCAGGGTCTAACCGTTCAATTGGGCAGTAAAACAGTGGTCAATGAGCAGGCAAGCTACCGGCCGACTGTAATTGACGCGCTGGGGGGGGCGAATACCACCAGCACCAACATCAACGCGGGCGGCGTGTTCGGCAACCTGGAAATGACAGTCGCAAAATCCATGGCAATCCGTGATACGCTGCTGACCTATTATGACGCGCAAGACAGCACACTCAAAGGTATTTACGCCCGTTCCCCCGGTACGGCGAACCGCTTTGTGCTCGCCGGCGGCATCGCAGGGCGTATTAGCACCACTGCCGCGGACGGCCTTTTGGAAAATACACGCATTGACATGGGCGAAAAGGCGCAACTGGAACTGGTTGCGCAGGACTTGAACACCAACGGCTCGGACATCCTCACGGCCTGTGCGGGCGGCTTTACCGGCGCTTTCTTTTCTTCCAACGCCAATCAGCCAACGCTTTATACCGATACAGCGCAGATGTTTCGCGGCAATATCCACGTAATCGCCCGCCGTTACGGCGCGGGCATAGGCCTTGCCGGCGGTTTTTCCGCCAGAAATTTCTGCAAGATTGTAGATACCTCCGAAGACGGCAATATCGTTTTTGATATT
>JAVBPP010000006.1:0-35240 GCA_031549535.1 Oscillospiraceae bacterium | reverse complement strand
AAAACCGGGGCTGTCCGGTTTATAGGGTACAGTTTAGAAAGCGTTATAAAAAATCAAGGAAAAGCTTTGCTGTATGGCTTTTCTGCAGATTTTTTATCTACGCTTTCTTTGGATATTGGTATTAGAATGCTTGTAAAATTCGGTAACGAGCGTTTCATGTATGCGCTCTTGCCGAATTTTGCAAGAAGTATTCTTAATGGTGTGGTATTAGGCCGCTTTTCTTTAATAAAGAATTGTAGTTTGATTTTCCAAAGAAATTTTCTAATAGAGAATTATTATTTAAATAATCTTCCCAAATTAAAAATCCCTCTTTATCTTTACCAAATTCCTTGTGTAATAAATATAGACTAAGATAATATTGATCTACGGATATTTCGGCTTTGCTTTTCTCTAATTTTTGGCTATTTGCTTCAAAACGTATTGTCACACTATCACTCGTGTAATTAACAGCATTCGGATTATTGTTTATATAATTCAAAGGTATGTCTTTGTCCGTATAAACCATTAAAACAGCGCCTTGAGACACATGAAAACTGTCTCCAATAGATACAGAATCGCTCTTATACTCTATTTCCATTTGTTTGCAAGATAAACTGGTTCTATCATATTCTTTTCTGTACATTTTTTCTGTTATATAAGTGACATGTTCTTCATTGAAATCAATATTAATCACGTAATTATCGCCTATTTTTTCGTCTGTTGCGCTCATTATACAAGAATTGTATTCTGAAAGATATTTTATTTCAATAGAAATACTTGATTGCGCCGCTAACGATCTAAACCAATTTAATCTAGTTTGAAATATGCTCAAATTTTTTATTTTAGCCGGAATATTGGACGGTAAAATCTTTGAAGTGTCAACTTTGCTATTCCCGGCAATTAAAGAGCCGCAGTTCAATAACGAATTATTATCAAATACAATTGACGCTCTTTTATTCACAAAAGTATCCACCGCACTAGTATTGCCGGTGATAGGCTTCATCGTAGTTGTTGCCGAATTCGTTTTGGATTCATTCCGTCTCTGCGTTGTTGTGGAATTCGTTGCTTTTGCAGATGGAACCGGTTCTGTTTCGCCCATAGGATTGGTATTGGGTTCCAAGTCTTTCTTCGTTGATGGAACGGTGTTTCCTTCACTGGTAGATGAAGCAACAACCGTCTTTGTTTGATCCGGGGTAGTCCCTTCTTTTTTGGCGGATTCCTTACTATAAGAAGACGTGGTTGTAGAACCTTTGTCTTTATCATCCTCTTTTGTTACCAGAATGAAAGCTATTACGATAGCGGCAATCAACGCGACAGCACCGCTTGCGACCAAGCATACTTTTCCTGTTAACTTTAGTTGCTTCATAAAAAACGTTCCCCTCATTCCATGATTGCGCCATTATTACTCCGCACCTGTTTGGGTGCGGAGTAATATCATAGCAGAAATGCTTTTCTAATGCAAATTTCCTCGGATTCTTTGGGGAAAATCATGCCTCTGACAAAAAAATTGCCCGCAGACATTTGGAGGCTGTCTGCGGGCAAGTCAATTCTAAAGCTCTTTCACTGAAGTCAAGCAATTTATGAAAGAACACTAGAAGTGACTAACGAAAAGAAAGAAGATGTCAATATAAACGTTCTGGTTTTCTCCGCCTTTGCGGAATGTTCATTTCTTGAAAGAACACTAGAAGTGACTAACGAAAAGAAAGAGGATGTCAATCATTATGCCTGCTGTTTGGATTTACTCTTTTTCCCTGTCACGAGCAGGACTGCCAGCACTGCGCCGGAGGCACCCATGACGCAGCCCCAGAGCTTGAGGTTTGCACTGTCGCTGGTTTTGGGGATGTCGGGGTATCTCGGGTCGTCAGAGTCATCAGGATTTGTGGGGTCATCGTCGTCATTATCGGGCGGGTCAAAGGGTTCCTCATCGCCCCAGTCATAGAAGGTGCCGCCGTCCGCGGACCAGACCCATTTAATCAAGCCCCAGAGGTTTTGATACTCGTTGCCCAAACCCGGGTCAACGCTCAGCTCCACCGTGAGTGTCTTCGTTTCGCCGGATTTCAGAACGCCGAGCAGGTAGTCATAGCGCATGGAGTCCGGGTTCTTTTTATCGGAGTAAACATTGCCCCAAATCGGGCCGTCGTAAATCACTTTATCTTTCTCGTCCGTAATACGGATATGTGCATATTTCTGCAGCAGATTGTTGACGTAATCCAGATTTTCCGGCGTTGCGAGGGACTGTTCAATGTCCTCCGCGCGCAGGTAGAAGGCCGTCTCGTTTTTCAAGGAGTTCAGAATCACAATTTTCTGCGTTCTGGTCTCTCCCGGCAGTAAATCTTTAAAATTCGTGAACAGGTCACTGCCCTGGGTATTGAAGTGGAAATCGTTCGGGTCATATAAATCCGCGTCCACAATCTGGCGGACGGATTGCACCGGTTTTTCGGTTGCGCCGTCCAGGATATCAGTGTTGGTGATGCCCAAATCCACAAAGCTCTTTTTCCAGAAGGAGATACCGTCGTTCTTCGCCTGGACACATTCCAGCTTGATGCGGATGTCCGCTTCTTTATCTGCGTATGCGCCGCCGGATTCCGGGTCTATCGTAAAGGATTGGAACAGCGGAACGCCGGTCAGCTCACCGGGAGCGAGGATGGCTTTGTAATAGAAAAAGTCCTCACTCGCGTCATAATACCACATGGTGTCGTCATACTGAATTTGAATGTTATCCGTGTTCAGCTCCGGCAAAACCTGCAGCTTGCCGTCCGCATCGCGCTTGCTCTGCCCCCAGGCCTTTTCCACGCGCACGCGGATGACGCTGTGGGAGGTGCCGGTGTTTTTGATGTTCACGATTTTGCTGACGGTGGCACCGGGGTAAAGCCCCTCCTGCCGCGTGTATTCCTCTACAATTTCGCCTTTGAGAGTTAGGGTATTGATTTTGTTGATGGAATAGTTAATGACGCGCAGCGCACTGTAGGTTGTTTGCACGCCGGAGAACAGGAACACAGCGATGACCAGCGAATATAATAAAATCTTTTTACGCATGTTGTCCCCTCCTTAGTTTTCAGGTATGTCACGAACTGCTCCGGTTTGCGCGTCCAGGCGGGCAAAACCCTCCTGTGAGCCGGTGAGCTCCGCGCTCTGAATCGCCTCGGCATATAAATCAATCTGGTAGCCCTGCCCCTTGTGCGTAACCTCAAGCCCGCCCCTGTCATTTAGCGTGTAGCTGTCGCCGCTGATTTGATAAATGGACTCGTTCATCCATTCCAGCGGAATCACAACGTTGGTAAACAGCACGGCCTGCTCTTTTGGGCTGACGGTTGCGTCAAAAATACCGTCGCCGCCGATGTAGTCATAATAGCGCACGCTGGGGTCGCCCTTCAAGCTGCCCGCAAAGCGAAAATCCTTGTGGTTGTATTCCTGTTCTATTGCGCCGCCGGCAAGCAGGGTATCCAGCTGCGCCTGATGGTAGCGCACATCCTTCTCCAGATTGGAGCTGATGCGCTGCCCGTTGTTGGCGGGGAACTGGTAGCTGCTGTCATAATACAGGGTGTCAAGAATCAGCTGCAAGCGGTTTGCGTCCGTAATCTTCTCGCCGGAACCATCCTTGATTTCCATACGCACGCGCATATAGCTCCTGCCTTTTTCGGCGAACACGGTTGGGTCTTTCAGCTTGGTGCTGCCGGGCTTGAGGTTTTTACCGTCGTCCTCCCCCCAGTTCGGCTCGGCGATGGAAAGCTGGATATTTCCCATGGAAAATGTATTCAGTTCTTCATCCTTATCCGTAAAATAGGCAACCGTACCCCCGGTTGCAATGGCGCTCACAATGGTTAGCGCAAGAGCCGCCATGACTATTTTACGTTTCAGTTCATGTCTCATTCAGAAACCCTCCATCTTGCCGCTGCACGGCTATACATCGCTTTGGTTACGCGTTCTTTTTGCGAAACGCCACATCCAAAAGGCTGGTTAAAATAAAGATTGCAATGATCGCAGTCACAGTAATAATCTTCCCCGTCGTGGTGGAAAGGTAGTTGATGGGGATGCCGATGGCGGGAATGTGATACCGCACAACTCCGATGATATTTTTATATTCATTCGGCGGGTCCAATGCATCGCTCGGGTTCGCGATGCCCCAGGTTGTGAACTCGTTTCTTTCCCGGTCAATGGAAACCACACGGTGTGTTACGACAATATCGCCCTGAGAAACGAAGGTAATGTCGTCCCCCAGCTGGATTTCATCCGCCGCAGTCGGCACGATGACAACCAGAGAGCCTGCCGGAATTTCCGGCGTCATACTGCCGGTGAGCACAGCGCGGTATTCCACATCGGTAAACTTAGGTACTGCAACTGCCATAATTACAAGCAACAGCAGTAAAACAGCGATAACGTAAAGTATGCTTTTTACTTTCTGCATGGGTGTTTTACTCCTTGGGAATGTTCTGCGGCACGGCTGGCGCGCCGCAGAACAAAAATGGTTTTCATTTAGAACAGGCTGATGAGGTCTGCCGCCGCCGCGTCAACATCCGCGAACGCGTCCGCCTGAACCACTGCGCCCTCAACCTTGATGTTGAAGTTGCCGATGCCGCTGATGAGCGTGTCATGGCCGCAGGTTCCGCTGAGTTTGCCAATCAAGCTCGGGCAAGCAGCTTGGTGAACCACTGCCGCGCTGCAATCGCAGCCGTTTTCGCCCGCTGCGGAGCTTTCCGCAAGACCTGCGGTTACGGCACAGTTCTCATGGTGGCGGTAAGTGATAGTGCAAAGTTCATCGTCATGTGCGCCGAAAGCGTAGCAGCTCGTGCCGTGGCCATAGTCGCCGGAGAGCCAGAGCAGCTGCTCGGGGGTGACGGAGCCCTTCACTGTCAGGGAGTAGAAAATCGGGTCGCTGGTGATGTTCTGGGGCAGAGTCTTATTATACACATAAATTTGCTCTGTCGCTGTTGCTGTGCCGTCTTTTAACGTCCAGTTGTTGCTCCACTCCACGTCAATCAAGCTCAGCAGGGTTTCTGTCTGTGCATCTGTCAAGTCTTCGCCCGCACCGTTTTGGAAGGTCAGCTTGATGGCGGCATATTCGGTAACGCCGTTTACGCTGGTGTTGGTGATTTGCGGGTCTTTGTCAACCTTCTTCAGCGGAACCAGGTCAAGGCCTTTGTCGGGATCCCACTTCGGCTCTGTCAAGGTGCCGCGGATGTTATCGGCAAAGGTGAACACGTTGTTCTTCGTCTCGGTTCTCGCATACAGGTAAGCGAGGGTGCCGCCGATGGCAATGGTGAGCACAAGCAGCGCGGACAGCGCGATGAGCAGCTTTTTACGGGATTGTTTCATGAGTAACTTCCTCCAAATAAGTTATGTTTCTGTATTTTTCAATTAGTTGAACAGAGCAACAAGCTCGGGGGTTGCAAGCGCAACGCTATCCATTTCGCCTGCCACATACTGCAGCAGAGAGCCCTGCGCCTGGATGCGGTAGCCGTCCAATGCGCCGTCGGGAGCCTCGTGCGCGCAGGAGCCGGTTAAGCTGCCCTGCAGGGATGCACAGTCAGCCTCATGCTGCACAGCGGGGGTACAGTCACAGTCGTTCTCGCCTTTTGCGGATTCCGCCGCAAGGGAGGTCTCAACTGCGCAATCCTTGTGGTGCTTATAGGTCACGGTGCAGTCGCAGGTGCCGAAGGTGTAGCAGCTGTCTTCATGATCCAGCGCGATAGCCGCAAGCCATGCATAGTCCGCGTCGGAAACATCAGCCTTGATTTTCACTGTGCTGAACACCGGGTTGGAGATTGCGCCGGGGGCCAGAACGCTCTGATACACATAAACCTGTGTTGCCGTTGCATCTGTCACAGCGCCGCTCGCTACGGTCAATGTGCCGTCTTCCAGCGCCCAGTCTGCGGTGTTCCAGGAGATTTCCAGCATGTTCAGCAGACGAACCGTATCCTCGTCGCTCAACGTGTTCCCGTCGCCATCCGTAAAGGTCAGCTGCAGGGCAACATAGGTGTCAACGCCGTTGTCGCTGGTGTTCTGAATCATTGGGTCTTTGCGGACTTCCGCGCCGGGGGTCAGGGGTGTTGTGAGCGGTTCCCAGTTGGGCTCGAGCAGCTTGCCGCGGATATTATCCGCGAAGGTGAATACGTTCTCTGCGGTGTTGGTCTTTGCGTTGAGGTATGCCATGGTTGCGCCGATTGCGATTGCTGCCACCAACAGGATGGACAGACCAATCATTGTCTTTTTCTTGCTTGTTTTCATGTGAGTAACCCTCCAAGTTTAATTATCGAAACTGTTTCCAGCTTGATGATATTGTTATTGTGCGAGTAACTGTATTAAGGTATCGCTCGCCTGTGTATAGTCTGCAAATTCGCTTGCCTGCGCCAGAGCGCCCTCGATATCTACACGGAACTGCCCCAGGCCTGCGGAATCCGCAACAATTTCTCCGTCCGTGATTTTAATGCCCTGCAGCCAGCGTAAATCCAGCTCGGTTAGCCCCTGCTGTTCTGTCTTCACGCGTACGCTGCTGAAAATCGGGCCGCTGATTTCGCCGGGAGCCAGCTTGTTTTGATAAACAAAGGTCAGCTTGGGAGAAACCTCGGTATAATCGCCGTGCTGGTCTTGTTCCATGCTGCCCTCCACCAAGGTCCACTCCGGATTCCAGCTGATATCCAGCAGGTTGAGCAGGCGTTTGACCTCCGCAGCACTGAGGGCTGTGCCGCCCTGTGTGCGCATAAAACTCAATTGCAAGCCTGCGTAGGTGTCAATTGTGCCGGTATTGGTTATCATGGGATCCTTAGCGACCTGTTTGCCCGGCACCATATCCTTGGCGGGTACACTGTCCCAGTTCGGTTCACTGAGTACGCCACGGATGTTCTGCGCAAAGCTGAACACATTTTCCGCCTGCGCCGTCATCCCTGAGAGCACCGCCGAGCTGATGGCAACGCTGACCAAGAGTACACCAAGAATGGAAAGCAAGGGAAGATACCATTTTTTATGTTTCAGCATACTGTTTCCCTTCCTTTCTATATCACTTGCGGAGTTTCGGCCACTGTCAGACCATCGTTGTATACATAGACATTCCACTTGGCCTCGGGAGCACCGCCCTCTGCCTGAATGATGCTGGCGATAACCTCTAGCTTCAGCTCAGCGTCCCTGTATTTTTCGCCGTTTTCAGAGCTTTGATCCGTAACCCAAACCCGCTCCAGCAGCTGCGCCGTAGTTTCGCCGGGCTGCAGCACCCTGTTGTAATAGAAATAGCCGTCTTTAAAGAACCAGTTATCTTCCCAATTTTCCGCAAATATCAGCTTTACAATCCCGAGCCTCATCACATTGTTGACCGGCTTTGTCATTTGATCAAGGTTTCCGTTGACATAGTCGCCGTCCGCGTTAAGGAAGTAGGGCACCAGCATGGCGCGCGCAACGCCGGGGACATAGACATCGCCGTCCCGAGCCTGCAGGGAGACACGCTTATAGCGCCATCCGTCAAAATCCTCAATCACATCCAGCTCTGTCTGCCCAAATTGAAAGCTGTTCTGCTCCGAGTTGGTCTTTACTGTCAGAACCGCAAGAGTGGTTCCGGATGAAATGCACACACACAGGAGGAGCATCAGTGCGATATAGAGTAATTTCTGCCTGCGGCTCCATCTACGGATTTTAGACATCAATCTGGAACACCTCCTCCATCCGGCCAAAATCGTTCATCAGATTCGTTTTACCGTTTGCCCACGGAACATCGTCACGTTTGTTTGTAAACACGTAGTTCAGTGACGAGCCGTCCTCCAGAATCTTTACCACGCTTGCGCCGTTGATTTCTTCGGCGTCCGGATTATCTGTGGGCAGTTTATCCGTTTGCAGGGTGAAGCGGAAGTTGTTTTTCAGCTCCGTGACGGTGTACCAGCCGGGCGGCATGTCAACGTACGCAATCTTTGCGCCTGTCTGCCCGTGTTCAATGTGGATGACGCCGTATAGTGTGCTCTCCACTTCCCCCGGTTCCTCGCCGTTACCCCTGTATTCCAGCAGGAAGACGAATTCTTCATCCACCTCCGCGGGCTTGGTGAGCTTCTTTTGAATGCTTAGTCCGCCGGATTCCGCCTGGGTGACAACCCAGAGCTTTACCGCGATGTTATAGGTCATGTCGTTAATCACGGCCGGTGTTTGTGCAATGCCTGTATCATCGCCTATATTGTGGGGAGCCTGGTCATCCGCTTCGGGGATATTCTTGATTTTATTGAAGCGCAGATAATACCCGCCGTTTGCGTCCTGCTGCACCTCATAGCTGATGAGCACTTCCTGGCTGTTGGTGAACTCGCGTGCATCCCCCGCCGTTTCATCATAGTAATAATACAGAACCGGGATTTCCACGATAGTGCCAACTGTAATGTCACCTGTTACAGTCTTGGTGCCCATCACCTGCGCCGGCTGGAGCACATTCCCCTCGGCGTCCTTCACCTCGTTGTTGGCTGTCATGGTGATTTGCAGCTTGGTGATCTGTGTGTTATCATTCTTCGGCTTCCAAGCGGCTGTTACGTTACTGGTAAAGGTGTTGTCTGCGGATGCACTGTGGTCGGCCGTTTCAGAGCCAAAGCTGTAGTTCGTGTCCGTGCCGCTATCCGGCTTGGTATCCACATACATCGCGTCCGCGTTGGGTGTGTCGTCCACATCGTTTAGTACATCCAGCGTGAGCTGATAGCTACCCGGATGAACCGTAACAACCTTGTAATCCGTGCGGTAGCGGCCGTCCTTGAGCATCCAGTAGTAGGTGATGATGTATTTGCGCCCTTGCACGGTATCCGGGTAAAGCGCCACATCGCCGTTCCACTTTTTCTCGTCTACCAGTTGATTGCTGCCCGTTCCGGGTCCGGTGACGAGAACCGATTTATCCGGGACATATTTTCCGCCGGCCATCACATAATTGCCGCCGGAGTCTTTTGCCGCGCTCCAGATTTCGGTGTAAATCCACGCATCTTCACTGGCGGAAACCTTGGTGTTCATGACATCCGTCGGGGCCGCCCAGAAGCGGTCGGAATCCGGGTAGACGCCCTGTTTCGAAGTGGACCAGATTTTGTCGTCGTCCAGCCCAACCACAAGGTTTTCTGAAACGGTATCCAACATAATCAGCTCAACATCGCTGCGGTGGTTGTATTTTTCGCCTGCCTGAACTGTTTTGTCCTGCCCGGCGTTGATATTCATCAGGCACAGCAAACGCAGCGGGCGGTAGCCTACCTCTTCCTCGTGCGTTTCATAAACGCGGAACCATTCTATGCCCGGCCTGTTCACAACGCCGTTTCCGTTTTCAACCTCAATGCCGCCCTGCTGCAGGTTCAGCATACCGATTTCCATCTCGGCCAGGGAAACGCCCGCGGCACCGTTGTTCGCCGTGATACTCAAGCGATAGTAGGCATACTCTGTGTCATTCTCAAACAAATAAAGCTGCGAGTGGTTGCGTTCAAAAAACACGGTATCTGTCTGCGTATCCAACGTCGTCCAGCTTGTTCCGTTGTTGGAACCCTGGAAGGTCCAGTTCTTCGGATCAAAGGTATTTGCCAGAGTGGACGACTGCAACTTATAAGTGTTGATTGCCTTGGGAGACGATAGCTGGAACACAATTTGCACCGGCGCTGCCACCGTGGGCTTTGCGGAGGAGCGGTAATAGCTGGCGGCATCCTCGTCAAACAGCGTTTGCTTTTTCGTACTCGCGTTGTAGTCCGCGCTGCCGCTGATGCTGCTTGGTAGAATATTCTGTGTAAACCACAGGGAGTCCGCTGTTTTTGCGCCGCCCGCAATAAGCTTGTTCCACTGCGTTTCGTTCGCCGCAACATTGGTTACGCGGAAGTTGGTGACGATATCACGCACTGTATCGTAAGTAAACTGCTCACCCTTATGGTCGCCTACTCCGGTGGAGGCAAGGGTTCTGTCGTAGGAGATGGTGTCCACTGAGCGAACACCGTTTTCGTCCCAGTCATAGCCCTCATCCCAGGTGTTGAGCTGAACCGTTGCGGCAGAGGCCTTCGACCAGGCTTTCACTTGATCCGCGCGTTCCTGCGTTTTCCAATTTGCCGCGCTCGCTGAGGTAAACACGCTCAATTGCGGATAATGCTGCGCGCGGAAGACCCAATCTGTGTTATCGGAAAAGCCGGTAAAGCCGCTTGTGGCATCCGCCGGGTCTGTGCCGCTGGCAAGGCCATTGCCGTTCTTGCCTGTTGTGGTTGTCAATGTTCCTGTCACGCCCGCGAGCGTTTTAAGGTCACCCGTAACCCACTCGCGCATGGCTGTTGTTTGTTTATCATAGTAGTTGTGATGCAGGACGGAGGTGTTCACCACGCCAATCCTTCTCACACTGGGGGAGGTAATATCCGAATAGTCGTTGGAAAGGAAGCCGCCGACATTCTCCGGCCCGTCTAAATCCGTGTCATAGTTGCCAACCTCACCCGCCGCGTAGCAATCGCCGATATCCACGCTGTTTGCCACCGGAGCCCTTGCTGCCTCGCGCTGCACCGGGGCAAAGAAGCCGCCCTGCACCTTTGCGTTTTGGCGCAACCCGACCAACACGGTGCTGTAGCAGTTTTCCATGGTCTGCCTGCCAAAGGTGCCGTCAGTAATGTTGAAGCCGCCAAGCTGGCGATAGCCCTCCATCTTCCCGGTTGAGAAACAGTTGGTAAACGCGCCGCGGAAGAAACCGCAAAAGCCGGAAACGGAGACGGAACCGTACATTTCGTTTGCCGCAAAGCAGGAATCTACCTGCAACATGTTATCCGCACAGGAGATGAATGCGCCGGAGTGGCCGCCCGTGCCGCAGATTAGGGTGTTTGCCGAATAGGAATTCGTCAGAGCTGCCGCTACCGTTGCATACATGTTTAAGTGCCTGGTAAAGCCGGAGACATGATCCTTTCCGTAGACATAGCAGCCTTCCACCGTAACATTGTTATAAGAGGAACCGTTGTTTCCGTGGCCGAGGTAGCCCAGGGGCTGCACATCGTCGCCGCCGTAAACCATGGAGTCGTAGAGATGAAAGTCATCCAGAACCGCCGTTTTGTTATCGTAGCCGCCCTGCACCGGCATGGCAAACAGGCCAATGCCGCAGGGATCTGCTGAATTCTGGTTCGCCACGATTTTCGCGGTGCGGAAGGACAGCTCGCTGATTGTCATTTTCGTCTGTCCATAGATAAAGCCGGGGAAAATGGCTGCGGAGCCAAGCCCTGTGCTGAAGCTGCCCAGGTTATAAATCGTGAAGCCGTTGCCCTGAATGGTGATGTTCTTTGTGGCCATGTTGACGGCTTTCCAGTTTTGCTTATTGCCGTCCAGATTGATGTTTGCACAGATGTTGATGATTTGTGCTGTTTTCATATTGGCCAATGCATAGCGCAGCTGTTGGCCGGAATATACGTCCCATACGCCCGCTACCGCAGCCGGTCTTGCGTCCGCACGGGTCTGAACAGTCCCTGTCGTGGTCTGCGTATTCGCTGTCCCGTCCCAGGCCCAGTCGCTCGGCACCTGTGTCTGCGCGGTTGCCGTCCAGTCAAACTGGTTGTAACCTTTATTCATCCAAATGGTGTTCACATAGTCAATCCAGATGCCGGGTATCGTGATATTCGGAGAATATTTGGAGTTGTAGGAGCTGTTGCCCATGGTGGTGTTGGTTTCGATATAGTTGTTCATATCGGTATCGTTCGCTCCGCCGCCGTTGGGGGAGGCAAACAAGGTTCTTTTCACCGCAGGCTTATACTGCAGACAGTCTTTGTTGGCGCTGTCATGCTTGCCATCGGGGCAGGTGCAAACCTCCGGCTCATACAGGCTGCAGCTTTGCTTATGCTCCCAGGGATTGCTGCTCGCGTCAATGCCGCAGTCGCAATCCGCCAGCGGAACAAAGAGGGGGCAGCTGAGTTTTGTGTGGCCCTTGCTGCCTTTGGGGCAGGTGCACACCGGATCCCAGTAAATACAGCCTCTTTCGTGGCCATCCTCTGCCTTGCCACAGGTGCAGGGCGCAACATAAAAATCGCAGCCCTTGGCGTGAACGCCGTCCTTGGTGCCGCAGCTGCAATGCTGCTCTTCTGAAGAATGGTCATGCTCCAGCGGCGCTGTGCTGCCCACTGTAATCACCGCTTTGGGGGCCTCTCCCCCAAAAGGCAGGGTGCAGGAGGCTGTGAACGTATAATCCCCGGCCACCTTGCCGTTATAACCCTCGCCCGTCCAGCTGACGGCCACATTGCCGACAAAGCCTTTGATTTTGCCGTTTTCGTCGCAGGCAAAAAAGCCGTTTTGGCCGTTATCGAGCATGCCGTGGATGCGGTACTTGATGCTGCCGTCCGCATAGCGAATGGAATAGAGAACCTTTTCCCCCGCCTCGCGTAGCTCCGCCTCATTTTTCGGCGCTATGTAACCGTATTGGTAGTAATCATAATTTCCGTCCGCGCCCACAGCCGGGGCGGTCTGCCGAAAGGAGTCCAGCGGGTAATCCAGCTCCACAATGGCACGCAGGGTAGCCGGCAGCACAAGCTCTTGCTTTTTCGTGCCCACATCCACCTGTGCGGTATAAACAGGATTTGGCCGTTCAAAGCTGATGACCTGAAGTTCGTCCGCCCTCGCGCTCTTGGTTAACGATAAGGTCGTTAGGAACACAAAGCAAGTCGCCAGAATTGTCACTGCAAGCAGCAGCGCCAAAATCCGCTCACCCTTATTCCATCCCTTTGCCATCAGCATACTGTCCACTCCTTCAAATATCTGCCAAAGCAGGGTTCCGTTTTGCCCCTGCTTCTCGAAACTGTCGTTTATTCTTCGCCCATGATTTCTCCCCTGCCGGGAGCGTTGCGGTTCACTTCACCTAAGCCCTCCAGGGACGATACCTTTTTGCGGGTGTAAAGTTTCACAAAAACCATACCAAGCAGGAGGAGCAGCACCATGGCCAGCTCTATCCAGTTTGCCTGTGTCATCGCCCTCTCCCCCTTTACGGAATATATCTAACGGATGCAAATTTTTGCAGCCTTGCCGCTTTGGCGGCCGCCAGACGCATCAGACGCCTGCGCTTCTCCCAGCGGATAATTGCGTAATCCTTCAAAATCGAGCTGCCCAGCGCTGTGACGGCAATGTTGCCGACTGTAATAATCGCCATATCCGTGTAGTGGTGTTTTTCCGGCTCGGGTTCCGGCTCCGGCTTGGGCTCCGGCTGTGTTGTGATTGGAGCCTGTGTGGTCGTTTCCGGCGGTTTGCTGGTTGGTGCCGGCTTTGCAATCGTTTCCTCTATGCGGTGCGCGTTGTTGTTCGCGCATTCCTTATGGCGGGAGCCTTCCTGCTCCTGCGTGGCCTTTTTGTCTGTAATCCATGCGCCGTAGTTGTGCCCGGTTGCCGGGAGGATTTCTTCTGTCTTTTCCCCGCAGCGGGTGCAAACAGTCTGCTGTACACCGGTGTTTTCACAATCGGGCTGTTTCACAATGCTGCTTTGCCAGATGTGACCCAGCGCGCCGCCATTCGGCTGCACCACCACATCGTTACAACGCACACAGGTTCTTGTAATCTTTCCGTCGGCTGTGCAGCTGGCCGCCGTGCGCCGTTCCTGATACGCGTGCCCCAACGCGGCAATTACCTTGGTCTGCTCGTGAGGCTGATCCGGCAGCTTGGTGCAAACACGGTGGGCGCTTCCGTTCTCCAGGCAGCTGGGCTGCTTATCTACCACCCAGTCGCCCCATTCATGCTCAATGCCCAGTAGTATCTCGGTATATTCCGCCTCGCAGAATTTACAGCGGTAGGTGATGGTGGTTTCCGTCTGGCCTGTCACATAATAGTCATGCTGGCCGGCAGTGCACTCTTTTGCGAACGCCGCAACAGGCAAACCGGAAACAAGCAGCGCTGCAATGCACAGGGCATAGAAACGCGACAAGATTCTGTTTTTTTGTGTTTGCGTGCGTTTCATCTCTAACTTCCTGTTTCCCGTTTTATTGATTGGGCTGTGCGGAACGCTGTAAGCATACACTATCGCAGCAACCGTTTTTTTGCTTGATTTTCTCCTGAACGACGGTAACCAACGCTTGAATGACGGTATTACTGCACCGTCAGCGCCTGTTTGAGCTCCGGATAATACTTGCGGCCGACGGGGATTTTTTTACCGTCCAGCAGTGTAACCCACTCATAACTCAGTGCCGCAACCTGACTGCGCGCAACCAAATAGGAGCGATGCGCACGCAGCATATCATAACCCGCAAGCTGCTCCTCCACCCGCTCCAGGCTGGCGCTATAGAACTCAAATGCCTCGTCGTCATAATAAACTGTAATAATCTTTTTATAGGTCTCAAAATACTTAATGCGGCGAATCGGAACGTTGCGGAACTCGCCCGCGCTGGTAAACAGGATACATTCTTCCTGTTTTTCACTCATACTCTTCACTGCCCTCAAAAAGATTTCTTCAATCTTGTCCGCGGCAGTAACGCCCTTTACAATATAATGCAGTGCGTTCACATCAAACGCCTCCAACACAAACCGGTCACTTTGCGCCACAAGGATAAGCTCCCCCGCAAAGCGCTGGCCGCGCAGCTCCCCGGCCGTTTGGAGGCCGGACTGCTCCGCCATCTCCACCGCCAGGAATACGATATCTGCAATTTTCTTGCTGTCATAATCAAACAACAGCTGCTTTCCGCTCACATAGGGCAGCACATCAACTGTAATGCGGTGCTTTTCTGCCAAGCGCCGAATCCCCTGTGAAAACGCGGATAAATCCTGCAAATTATCGTCGCACACTGCAATTACCACGGACACTGCCCTCCTTTTATATCTTATGTTCCATCAGCTATTCTGCAGGAGGACCGGTCTATTGTAAAGCAGCGGCAATTTTTCTGTTCGCGCGCTCCACAAATAACGGTTTTTTTTCCCCGAATAACGGTGTTACGCCATAGCGTTTCACTACAGCGCCTTCTACTATACTCCCGTAATTTTCTGACGCAAGCGAATTGTTACAAAATTTTGAAGCATAACGAAAATGTATGTTTCATTTTTAAATTGTTTACACTGCTAAACCGGGCTGTTATGTGTAGTTTTCAAGTTCGTTATTACAATAACAAAACGCCCCCTGCTAGATACAGAGGGCGTTTTGTTATTTGTGATATAGGGTCGCAACAGATTATAACATTATCCCGAGAGCAAACGCGCGAGCAAAACCATACGGGCATCCGTGAATTCGTAAGAGCAGCTGGAGAGCGTGACAATTCTATCCTGCTGCTTTATGTCAATCTCGCGGAATTGGCGGGCGTTTTTGCGGATATACGCAAGATAAGCTTCCTGCTCCGCCTGCGTCATCGGCGCGGTACGGTAAATTTCCTCATCCGTTGCTTCCACAACGAGGTAGGCGAACAGTTCCAGTGCGTAGCTCCGATCCGCCAGGCTGAGCCTGCCGCTTTGATGCGCCTGGAAAAAGGATGCATCCGCAAACTCCCGCAAATCGCCGAACATACTCCCGTTTTTCATATGGTGACCGTAAATAATGCTGTTTGCATCTGCGAAGTCCTTGCTATTTCGATAGTCCAAAAATATTGTTCCGGCGAGCGCATATTCCTGATCTAAATTTTTACGCAGATAAAAAGAATTATCCTTGCTCTGCACAAAGGGGTAATCAATCTGCGTTCCGTCCACGGTGACCCAGCCCACAACATCAGCATTGCGCTTCTGCGCGTCCAGAATCCCTTGATTCCATGCGGGCACACTCACGCCGGGCTGTGTCGGCTCC
The DNA here is from genome assembly GCA_031549535.1 of Oscillospiraceae bacterium. Taxonomy (GTDB): domain Bacteria; phylum Bacillota; class Clostridia; order Oscillospirales; family Acutalibacteraceae; genus JAVBPP01. Next base: position 19,588 of record JAVBPP010000006.1, on the reverse strand, counting down.
GGGCGAAACTGCAGCACATCCTCGTGCAGCTTTTGCTCTTGGCGGTAGGTTTGATAAATGCCAAAAAGCTTGTAGCCGCTAAAGCCCATCACCGCAATGAGCACGACAATTGCAATATAGCGTATATATTTTTTCATGTTAAAGCTCCAACAATTCTTTGGGGCAGACAGTCAAATTCTCGCAGCCATCTGCCGTAACCAGCGCCATGTCCTCAATCCGTACCCCGAATTCCCCCGGCAGGTAGATGCCCGGCTCCACGGTAATGAGATTGCCCGGCTCAAGCGGTGCCTCGTTCCGCGCGCTGACCGTGGGTGCCTCATGAATCTCCAAGCCAACGCCGTGGCCTGTGCTGTGGCCAAAATAAGCGCCATAGCCCGCCGCTGTTATCGTGTCCCGCGCTGCGGCATCCACGGCGGTGCCTGTTACACCCGCACGAATACAGGCCAGCGCCCGCTCCTGCGCGGCCAGCACAGTTTCGTATACCTCCCGCTGCTTTGTGCCAGCCTTTCCCAGCGCAACGGTGCGCGTCATGTCGCTGTGATAGCCATCCTTCACCGCGCCGAAATCCATGGTGATCATATCCCCATATGCCAGCCGCTTTTCCGTTGGCACCCCATGCGGCAGAGAGCTGTTTGCCCCGCTGACGAAGATAGTTTCAAAACTGACAGCGTCCGCCCCCAGCTCCAGCATGGCAAAATCCAGCTGCCTGGCAAGCTCCCGTTCGGTTTTACCCGGCTCAATGGCTGAAAGTATGCGGGCGAAGGCTTGTTCCGCAATGCGCTGCGCCGCACGAACGGCCTGCACCTCCCCCGGCTGTTTCACAGCACGCAGCCGGGTGACAAATGCATCCAACCGCCCCTCCTGCGAAATGTGCAGGGCGGGGTAACGCTGCCGAAGGCGTTCCAGCTGAGCCAGGGTCACATATTCGCTTTCTAAGAGCAGTTGCCCGGTCAGCGCACTCATCTGCTCCTGCAGCTGCGCACTGTCTAACACGGGAATATGACACACGTCTCTTTGCGCCGCCTCCAAATAGCGGCTGTCCGTAAAAAAGGTTGCCTGCCCGCCGTGCACAAGCAAAAAGCCGTCACTCGCGGCAAAGCCCGTAAAATATTGGCGGTTGACAGGGGAAAGCAACAGCGCCGCCTCCTCCCCCGGCAAGGCGGTAAGCAGGGCGGCTATGCGTTTTTGCAAGTCCTGTTCCATAAATTTTTATGACCATTCCTTTCAGAAGCCGGTAGAAGTTTTGTGCAACCGCGTTCGCGGTTTTCGCCCGCAGGCGATTTCAGCTATCAATCCCGCAGGAAACGATTTTCCTGCTCTGAAAAGCACAAAGACTTCCAAGAGAAACTGCGGTTTCTCTTTTGAAAGATTTTCTTTCAAACTTCTCCATCGAAAGAATAAAGGCGAGCTTTCGCTCACCTTTGCCGAAATTGCATTATTTGAATTTACGCTTCCGGGCAGCTTCGGACTTTTTCTTGCGCTTAACAGAAGGTTTTTCGTAGTGCTCTCTCTTGCGAACCTCCTGAATCACGCCATCTCTGGAGGTTTGGCGCTTGAAGCGGCGCAATGCGCTATCCAAAGATTCATTTTCCTTTACTTTAACTTGACTCATTCTGTATATCCCCCCTCCCGCTGCGTTCACAGGGGCAGTTTCTCATAGCATAGAGTTATTATATAACAACGAATGACGGGTTGTCAACCGTAAATTTGCTTATTTTAAAATTATCTGTAACCTAAGAAACGCGCATGCATATCCTGCGCGTTTTTTCTTAGAAAAATGCAGATTTTTTTGTAAAAGCAAATTTTACTCTTGCAATTTCAAACAGGATGTGCTAACATACTTGAGCACAATCTAACATGCGCTTGTAGCTCAGTCGGATAGAGTGTTTGGCTACGAACCAAAAGGTCAGGGGTTCGAATCCCTTCAAGCGCGCCAAAGAAAAACCACCGCAAAGCCTTGTTTTTCAAGGGCTGGCGGTGGTTTTTTTGTTTCCTTTTCGCGCGTTCCGGATAGGCTGATTATGGCCATTTTAGGCTAATTTTTGTTACATAGGTTCGTCAAAAACTTTCCGGTTGTGTGGCTTGCGGCGAGTAGCGCATAGCAAGGGAGCTGATTCAAGCTGTGTGCGATGGGGAGTATGTGGAGCCGCCTCTACCCGCACTGCTGCGCGAAAAGCCGGAGGCCTCTGGGAATTTGGATTTGGTTGCGGATGGGTTTCTGGTGGCGGTGCGATAAAAAAGAGCCCGGCAACCTTTTACGGCTGCCAGGTCTCTTTGCACCTTATTTTTCCCGTGATTCATGTCGACATTCTTAAATTGTGTTTGCTCCCTTGTATGATTCAGTTCTTTCTGGGCATACTCGCTTCATAAATTGTAAATGATCGGTTTTTCTGCCTTGTTAAGAATTGGACGAAAGTGGGACAAATCGGTTAATAGTTGAGACAAATTAGGCGTAAAATGGCATGAAATAGCGCGAAATGGCGTAAAATAGTTGACAAGTTATCACGGGAGGTGATAGGATGTGTTTACTAGGCGGGACTTTAAGACGAATGAGGATGAAAAAAATGAACATTACAAAGAACGGACCGCGCACATATGCTGTGCCAAGGCGCCGAAGAAAAGCATTCAAGGAAGTTTTAAAAGAAAACCGGGAAGCCCAACGAAAAGCCCCTAAAATTGATTTTAGCATGGTTAAAAGGTTGAGCGAAAGAAATGAAAAAAAGTGATATCGCCTTTGAGTACGCGAGCCTGCCAGTATTTCAAACGTACACAAAACAAATTGAAAATTTTAACTGCTCCAAAGAAGGTCACCACGAAGGTCTAAATCAGCGTTTACGCCAATCTCTCATGCAGGACGTAACAACGCTGATTTTTTTCGACTGCTTGAACGAAAATCACATCATTGGGTATTGTTCCTACTGCTGCTCCTCCTTGAAATATGAAGGCGAGGTTTGCCCCGCAGTAGAGATTATTAATTTTGCGGTCGATCAAAAATACCAAGACAGGTACTTTGATTCATACGAAACGGACGAGCCCAGAATGCCCTGTTCGGCATTCATTCTAAGATATAGCGTTTCGCATATTGAGGAAATCAGTCAACAACATATGCGTGCCCGCTACCTTTTTTTGCACTCAGACCAAAGAGAAAAGACGGTTCATTTTTACAAGCAAAACCTATTCCACCCTTGCCCCAGGGACTTCAATCCTTTTGGTCGGTGGAGCGAGTTCACGATGATTCACGAGATTATACCGCCGTACGATGCTGAATAAAAAAGAAACCTGGCCGGAAGCAATTCTCTACGAGGGACGCTCTCCGGAGGCGCCACCCAGACGTTGAAAAAGTTCAAGTCCGGCTGGCCATGTGCACAAAAACGTCCCCCGTATTTTCTACGAGGGACGCTCTCTGGAGGCGCCACCCAGACTTGAACTGGGGAATAAAGGTTTTGCAGACCTCTGCCTTACCACTTGGCTATGGCGCCAATATTATAGTGTATGTTCACGCACACGCCTGCGAGACAAAAAAATGCCTTTCCGGGGCATTGTTTTTTTATGGAGCGGATGACGAGGCTCGAACTCGCTACCTCCACCTTGGCAAGGTGGCGCTCTACCAGATGAGCTACATCCGCATTTGTGGTGCCTCCGGTCGGAATCGAACCAACGACACGTGGATTTTCAGTCCACTGCTCTACCAACTGAGCTACAGAGGCAAGTATCGGCACCGGCCGAAAGGAAAAAATGGCGACCCGGAACGGGCTCGAACCGTCGACCTCTAGCGTGACAGGCTAGCGTTCTAACCAACTGAACTACCGGGCCATTTTGGTGGGAACAACAGGGCTCGAACCTGTGACCCCTTGCTTGTAAGGCAAGTGCTCTCCCAGCTGAGCTATGCTCCCTTGAAAACACGCCGTTCTCGCAGCGACGGTGTATAATATACTATAAAACGGGCGGCATGTCAATCCCAAAATGAAAAATTTCCATAGTTTTTGTATTTCGTTGTTTCATGCATGAAACAGCCCATCCTATACCATAAATTTCACTGTTATTTCACATAAGGCACAAACATTCAAAACAAATTTGCGCTAAACTAAAATCATCAAACAAGCACGTTTGAGGAGAATTGGAGACGGTGGCGCAAGGCAACAGCCAACCCGCCACCGCACAACTAACAAATTAACATCATTGATTTGTACATATATTTTCCTTTCAAAGCAAAACCCCTGCACTGTGTATGCAGGGGTTTTGCTTTTCAACGCTATTACGCATGATTCTTCTCACCGGGTAGCAGTTTCACCCGCTCCAGCGCGAACACCACCGCGGGGAGGAGGAGGAGCTGCACAAATATGCCGGGCAAAGCCTTCGTAAACGATGCGCTCAGCCAAATTGCCAGCGAATACTTGCCCGCCTGGAAAATCAACATGTTCAACACCCCGGAAACCAGCCGTCCGCAAAGCATGGCACCAACCAGCGAAACATAAAGGCTCACCGCCTTGTTCATCCCCTCCTGCTTACGCAGCAGGAGCAGGAGCAAGCCGGACAGACAACCGTAGACCGCAAGCTCGCAGAGCATGCCCGGCAACAGAGCCGTGGGGGGCATTTGCGTGAGCAAATTCGAAAGCAGCGGCGCGAGAATGCCGCAGGCCAAGCCGTATTGCCAACCGCAGAGCAGGCCGCAGAGCAAAACCGGCAGATGCATGGGCAGCATGATTTTCCCAAAATCCGGAATACTGTGAAACGCCAGGGGGATAACAACGCCCAGGGCAATACAAAGGGCTGTGACGGTGAGTTGCCTTAGATTTTTCACAAAAAAACCTCCATAATTTCAGAAATAGAAAATTTCCCGCCTGCGGCGGACGCGGCCTGTTCAGCCGCTTGAAAATCTTCTGATTTTCTTACGTTACAGAGAGCTCAAAACGTATCTTGTATTTGCCTTCTGGCAAATGCTATGCAACAGCATAACACAGGATGCCCGGCGTGTCAATCCGCCAAAATCGCCCGCAATTGCTCCGCCGCCTCGCGCACCAGCACCGGCACGGATTGTTCCCGTGCGCCAACCACGAGGTTGTTGCAGCGGTTCACCGGCAGCAGTAGCTTAACCGCCCGGCTTTGCCCCACCGCCGCTGCCATGGCGGGCGTAACCTCGCCCAACAGGGCGTCCGCGATGACAATGCCCAGGGGGCCGATGATGACATCCGCATCCCGGCAGTTGACTACCACCGGATTTTCCCCCGTTGCGCCGTGCTGCGCTCCGGCCTTGAGCATGGTTGCGGTGGCGATGCTGTTGGTGCCGATGGCATAGAGTGTGCAGGCCTCCTCCTCCCGCAGCTGTTCGGCGAGCAGCGCGCCGATTTTACCGCCCTGGCCGTCTATGATAAGTACCTTTTTTGTTTGCATCCCTTATTCTTCCTCTTTCAATAACATGCCGATTACACGGTTGGAGAGCAAAAAGCCCTCCCGCGTTAAGCGGATTGCCCTGTCATCCATCTGCAGCAAGCCTTGTTTTTGCAGGGGTTCTGCATGTTTCACGCACAGCGCGGGGATGCCGTGCCCAAAACGCGTCTGCACGCCCGCTTGCGTCAAGCCCTCGTTCAGGCGCAGGCGCAGCATGGCGTATTCCGCAAAGTCGCCGCCCACGCCCTCCTCCTGCGGCCGAGCGCCGTGCAGGAACGCCTCCAAATCACGGGGGAAGGAGAAGCGCCTCCCCTCCAGAAAGGAGTGCGCCGCAGGGCCCAGACCCAGATACTCCCTGCCATCCCAATACAGCAGATTGTGACGGCTCTCCCGCCCCGGCTGCGCAAAGTTGGAGATTTCATATTGCCGAAAGCCCGCCCGCTCCAACGCTTCGCAGGCTTGCAAGTATAGGGCGCAGAGCGTGTCCTCATCCGGTAAATCGAGCGACTGCGTAGCAAACGGTGTGCCCTCCTCTATCTTCAAGAGGTAGGCGCTGACATGCTGCACCCCTTGCCGGGCGCAAAAGGCAATGGATTCCCGCAGGCTATCCTCCGTCTGCCGGGGAATACCCAACATGATATCCAGAGATATATTGTGAATCCCCGCTGCGCGGACGGCGGTAATGGCCGCTTCCGCCTGCGTTCTGCCCGCACGCCTGCCAAGCGCCTTGCGCTCCTCCTCCCGCGCGGACTGCAGGCCAAGGGAAACGCGGTTGACCCCCGCGAGCGCAGCGCAGCGAAAATCGAAGTCAGCTGCATCCGAAGGGTTGCATTCCATGGTGATTTCCGCATCCGGCAGCAAAGAAAAACTCCCGCGCAGGGTCTGCAGCAGGTCTGCAAGCGCCGCAGCGTCGAGCAGGGAGGGCGTCCCCCCGCCGAAATAAACGCTGGAAACAGGGCGAGGCAGCGCTTCGCCCCATTGCCGGATTTGCTCCCCCAAGGCCCCGAGGTAACGCCGCTGCAGCGCTTCATCGGCCTGCAGGGAATAAAAATCACAATAGGGGCACTTCCCCCTGCAAAACGGAATATGCAGATAGATGCCAATCGGAGCCCCCAACATAAGCGCCTATTCCCCCTGCGGCATGTGCCGCAGGCTACCGCAGGCCTGCGCCTGCCCGCCGACGGCGAACAGGGAGATGTCACCGCCGTTTTGGATATACATACGCGCGCTCAGCGCGATTTCGCGGTTGACATACAGCACGCAGATATCGTCATCCAACAGCAAATCCAGCTCCAGCTCGGCATTGCCCTGGAGCGCAACCGGGCGGGTGACATGCTGTGTTTGGATGCAGCCATGGTCAGAATCAAAGCGCAGCGCGTTCTCGGCAAGCGAAAACGAAAACTTGTAGCCGTTGTTTTCCCCAAACGTCTGCCCAAAGTTGATGCCGAAACGCCGGGTTTCGGGCGTGTAGGCAATGCTTAGGTTCACATGGCAAGCCCCCTGTGTGTTCGAAAACAGCATAGTTTCCCCTTTGCCGTAGGGGCTCGCGGCCGTCACAGCCTCCGCCTGCGCCTGGGTAACAGAAAACGCATCCGCAACACTTTTGGGCATTCTGCAACCGAGCGTACCGTCCGCACGCTGCACCAGCTCATGCACGGCGAGGTTGCCGCCCCACATCCAGCCACTGCCGTCATCCTCCCCAAACTTAGTGGGTATCCAGCCGAACAGGCAGCGTTTCTCGCCATCCGAGGCGGTTTTTGCCGCATAATATGCCCTGCCGTCAAACGAATCGTCCTGCGGAATCACCCACGGCCCCTCCGGGCTGCGGGACATGACATAGCGCGTTACGGTTTTATCAGAATATTCGGAAAACACCAAATACCACCAATCCCCCATGCGGAACAAATCCGGGCACTCATGGTTGATATAAAGGCCGGGCGCATAGCACACGCCGTCATCCGTCCAATTGCGCAAATCCTGCGAAACATAGCGCTCGGTTAAGCCCGCATGATAGCCGCCGCCCTTTTTTCGAACGACCAGCAGCATGGCATACAGCCCTCTGGCCTCGTCGTAATACACAAAGGGGTCGCGAAAGTCATGTTTTTCATAGCAGCTTTCATCCGCATAAAAGGTGTCGGCATAGCGTTTTTCCCAGTGCAGTAAATCCTCACTCACCGCATGCATCACCGCCTGCATGGGTTTATCCTGCTCGGCCAGGTGGCCATTATGCCCGGTGTAAAAAATGTGATACTGCCCCTGCGCCTTGATGACACTGCCCGTGAAGATATAGAGATCCTGTTCCTCTTTTTTCCCGCGCGGAATTGCCTCACCGTATTCGGTGAAGCTTACAAAATCCCGTGTCCCGATTTGAAACCAGGGTGTACCCTCCCCATAGACCTCCTGGTTGCGATAATCCTTGAGGTAAAACAAACGAAATTCACCCTTATCCCAAAACGGGATAAAGTCGCCGGTCACGCCGTCCTGCGGTTTGTAGAAGAGTTGATACATGGGTGTGCCCCCTCGTAATGTTTTATTTTTGTTCCAACAGCAGCTTTAGGTCAGCTAAATCATCTGCGTCTTGAATCGAAAACAACACTGAAATACCCTCCGCGTAAACCGTTGCGTCCCGAATCAGCTGCTTGTTCTTTTCCTGCAAATCCAGTTGCAAAACCTGCTCTCTCAGCTTTTCACCCATGTTCACTGTTGCAATGAAATAGCCATCCTGCGGCAGCAGAAACAACAGATTTTTCCCTTTACTATTGGCAAGCTTTAAGCACCAGCCGGCCTTTTTGCTGTAAAATTTCCATTCGGACACAATGCCTGCCTGCCGCCGCTCCAAAAACGCGATGCTTTCCTCCCATAAAGATAAACTTTGCCCCAGCGCCCTGTGTAACAGCTCCTGTGTCGGCAGCTGGTCTTTTTGATCAAACAGGCTTGTTGCCATACTATTGCTCCCCCAACTAAATCTTGAAGTTTTATAGCGGATCTTTTGCTGCAAAGCCACGTCAAAAATCCTCGCCATGCGAAAGCATGGCTGTGGTTTTTTCCTTGCTTACCAACAAAATCTCTCGCTATAAATTCTTCCAGATTTAGTCGGTGAAGCAATATGTCATCCCCATTCATTCCAATTGTGACCAATCTGCCTCCAGCTCCCGCTGCAATGTTTCATCATAATAGCCGCTTTCGATGACGGCAAAAAAATTGCTCCCGCCACCCTGCCACCAAACAGAGTCCCAAGTATCGGGGAACGCAACAGCTTCCAAGCTATCGTTCAAACCAGTTTGATAGCTGCGCAAATCAGAGCCCATATGCAGCCAAGATTGCTGCAGCTCCCGGCGGAAACCGTCGTTTACATCCGCATAAAACCAAGATGTCAGCTGCTCACCAATCAGCTGCGCCAGCTCATCCTGCGTTTCCTGCTTGGTTGCCAGGTCAGTTCGAAACAGCCCGCGCGGGCTGTGCTTGTGCAGATAACTGCTCACGGCGTATTCCGCCGCCCTTGCGCCGTTGTTGCGGGTATAGTTGGCGGCCATGACCTGCATGAGCGCATCATACTCCTCCCCTGCCGGGCTATCGACATAATCTTGAAACAGGAAAAAGGGAACGCCCCAGACGCTTTGCACGGCAGAGGCCGCCGAAAGCGTGAAACTGCACAGTGCAAACCGTGCACGGTAACGGCAGACCAGGCCGGAAGGCTGCAGTGCCGCCGTGCCCTCGTACCAATAACAGTCCATCTGTTTCTCCGAGATGCCGGCTTCCATCCCATAAACGGCATCAATCAGCTCCTCCAGCGAGGCCCAGTAGGCTTCCTCCAGCCAATCGCTGAATGCCGCTGTGGATCGCTCCTCAATCTGCGTGATTTGCAGCGGCTCCATCTCTACCCCCTTCCGCAGCAAATCCTGCGGCTCGGGTTTCGGCTGGCAAGGAAAATCAATGCTGGTATCGGTAGCGCTGTAATAACGCGCCCCCTGCAAAATCAGCTGGGCATTTGCGCCGTTATTGGTAGCGCGCAGCTCCTCCCCAAGCGGGCTGAGCAGGCTTTGCATCGTTGTTTGTACGCCAGAGTTTATAAGCTCCCAACCCTGCGGAACAAGGGTTGCGCCCAAGGTGCCGGTACCATCGGGGGCAGATAGCTCCTCAAGTGTGAAATACTGCGCATTCCCGCTCTCAATCCCCTCCTCCATCGCCCCGGTTAAGGAGCTGAAGTCGTCTGGTGTTATGATTTCATTGTTTTCGCCCTGGTAGTTCCCGCCGTCCCAACGCGAAAACAGGGAAACAACGCCCGCAAACACAAACACCGCGGCTATCGTGAATGCAACGAGGGACAGTAAGCCCTTAGCTGGTACGGCATTTTTTTGCCCCTGGTAAGGAATGCCGGGCGGCAGAGGCATAAAATCCGGGTTATACTGCCCCACGGGCGGCTTTTGCGGGGGGATAGCGCGCGGCGGGGGCGCCTGTGTGCGCCCGGCGGCAGGCCTTGTGTAGCTTGGCGGCGCGGCAGGGCGATGCGCCCCATGCAAACTGTTTGCCGCCTTGAAACGGTAGCCGCAGTTTTGGCACATGCTATCCTTTGCGTCAATAGACGCGGCGCATTGCGGGCAGCGCAGGCCGTGAAGGCGGCTTTTACTCCGTGCGCCGCAAGAGGGGCACTTTTTTTCACAATCGTCATAGACACAACCGCATTTTAAACAATCCTTCATTGCAAAAGCTCCTTCCTAAAGGGGATTACTCCGCCGCCGTCAGCTGTTCCCAGCTAAAGCCGCTGCCGGGTTTATAGTCCTCAGGCTTTACTCCCATAACAATGGTGTCTTCCTCATCTATTTTGCTGTACCAAACCTTCGTAAACGCTTTCTCCACATAAATGGGCATGTTTCCGCCCTGCACGGGCAGCTCATAGCGCGGATAGCTGTTAATCGCCATGGTAAAATTGTGGATGGCAAACTGCTCTGCGGCGGGCAGGGCAAAATTATCCTGCGTGTTCAAATCCTTTTTTGCCGCGGTTTTCAGTTTAGCTATGTTCTCCAGCAGACCGCTCCAATCCGCAACCTCCCCGCCTTCCACCATGTGCAGCGCCTCGGCGGCGGCACGGGCGCGGGCAGCCAGCCAATTTTGGTTCAGGCGGAAATTCGCCGCCATAAAGCGCATGTCAGGCAAATAGTTTTGCAGTGTGCCGTTTGGCGCGGCAAACACCACCAGCTGCGGGATGGTGTACACGCGCAGGCTCTCTGTTTTGTCTGCATCTTTCTTCTCCAGCGTATAGCTGCAAACCGCCAGGCGCACTATGGTTTGGGTATCCGGCACACTTTGATAGATACAATTGCCTTCCAGCTCGTTGTAATACAGCTGAATGTCCTTGAGCGTGATGCCCTGCTCCTTGTAGCCCGCAATCGTGGGAGCCAGGTAGGCTTTATATTGTTCCAACAGTTTGTTGTCTTTTAACAGCTTTGTCTCCTTGCTAAACATCAGCAGACTGATGTTGCCCGCGCTGGACAAAAATTCGGAAATAAACTGCTTCATATCGCTTAAATCCAAATCCATGGCCTGCTTTTGCAGCGGAATGGAGGTCTCCTTCCCGCCGCCGTCCACAAACATCAAATCCGAGGTGACAAACATCTTGCCAAGTCCATCCTGCGCAGTGAGCCAGGCGCTGTATTGCATGGGGTAGGCTGTGCCGGGGGCATTGTAACTTGTGCTGCCCTGAATCCTCCAGCCATCCGGCATAAGCAGGCGGTAGGCGTTGATGCCCAGCTCTTTATCGCTTTGGTCATAAAAGCCATAGACCTGCGCCTCTTTTTTCTCCAGCAGCTCCCGCAAATCGCTCTGCAAAATGGCGGGCAACTCCAGCTGCGCGCCGGGGTTGGCGGGGTCAAAGTAGTGAATCGCCCAATAGATACCCCCGACCAACGCGGCCACCAGCACCAAAAACACACTCAGCGAGATAATCACAATGCGCTTTTTGAGCTTTTTCTTTTTTTGCGTTTGATTGGGCAGCTGCGACTGCCCAATTTCCTCCTGCGGAAATGGGGTTTTAGGCTGCAGCTCGGCTTCGGCTTCCAAGCCCTCCTCACAGGGTGTCTCTTCCGGCGTAACAACTTCCTGCGCGCTTTCTTCCATCTGCTGTTCCGCCGCCTGTGTTTCCGGCTTATGCTCCGGTTCGGCCGCGGCATTTTCATCCAATGCGGTATGGCAGCCCGGGCAGAGGGTGACACCCTCCTCCAGCTCCAGTTTACATTGCGGGCATTGTTTCATCACTGTTCCATCCTTTCAAAAGCCGTTTTCTGCGCGGCGTTACATTTAATTGTTATGTTCCCTTTGTTAAACATACCATATTTATGGCCTAAAAAGCAAGGAAATACATCGTATATTTTTATTGACTTGCGCCCGCGAAAAGCGGTATAATAGCCCCAAGTTCTTGTTTGCGCGGGGCGGCCTGCAAAGACCTGTGCACGGCTGCCGGGCAAACGGTTTATCTTATTTTAGGAGGATATTGAAATGGCAAGAGTGTTCAATTTCTCAGCAGGTCCATCCATGCTTCCGGAAGAAGTGCTCAAAATCGCCGCAGCCGAAATGCTCAATTATCGCGGCAGCGGCCAATCCGTGATGGAAATGTCCCATCGCTCCAAGGTGTATGAGGAGATTATCTTCACAGCAGAAAAGCAATTCCGCAGTTTACTGCAGGTGCCGGACAATTACAAAATCTTGTTTTTGCAGGGCGGCGCATCCACCCAGTTTGCCGCCGTTCCACTCAACTTGCTGAACGGCTCCAAAAAGGCGGACTATGTGTTAACCGGCCAGTTTTCCACCAAGGCCTATGAGGAGGCAAAAAAATACGGCGACATCCGCGTGGTGGCCTCCTCCAAGGATAAGACCTTTTCCTACATCCCTGCGTTGAGTCAGGCGGATTTTGACCAGGAAGCCGACTACGCCCACATCTGCATGAACAACACCATTTTCGGCACCTGTTATAAAGAAATTCCGGATACCGGCAAGGTGCCGCTCGTTGCGGACATCTCCTCCTGCATGATTTCCGAGCCGCTGGATGTTTCGAAATTTGGCCTGTTATATGGCGGCGCGCAGAAAAACGTTGCCCCCGCAGGCTTAACCATCGTCATCGTGCGCGAGGATTTGCTGGGCAAGCAGAGGGATTACACCCCCGTTATGCTCAACTACAAGGAGATGGCGGATAACGACTCCATGTATAACACCCCGCCCTGCTGGCCGATTTACATCTGCAAGCTGGTGCTGGATTGGATTGAGGCCATGGGCGGCTTGCCTGTGATGCAGCAGCGCAACCAGAAGAAGGCAGCTGTGCTCTATGATTTCCTTGACCGCAGCGCCATGTTCAGCAACCCCGTTGTGCCGAAGGATCGTTCCATGATGAACGCCACCTTTGTTGCCACCACCGATGAACTGAACGACAAATTCGTGAAAGAAGCGGCAGCCGCGGGCTTTGTGAACCTCAAGGGTCACCGCTCCGTCGGCGGCATGCGCGCCTCCATCTATAACGCCATGCCGTATGAGGGCGTGGAGCAGCTGGTTGCATTCATGGAGAAATTTGAAAAGGCCAACGGCTAAAAAGGAGTAGCACAATGTTTGAAGTTTTAACGCTTAATAAAATCGCAGCCTGCGGTTTGGATATTTTGGATACAAACAAATATAGCTGCGGCGAAGGGTTTGCCGACCCAGACGCCGTTATGGTACGCTCCGCCTCTATGTTGGAAAGTGAATTTGGCGGCAAGCTGGCCGCCATTGCGCGGGCAGGCGCGGGTGTAAACAACATTCCTGTTGAGCGCTGCAGCGAAAGCGGCATCTGCGTATTCAACACCCCGGGCGCAAACGCCAACGCAGTGAAAGAGCTTGTCATTTGTGCGCTTTTGCTCTCCTCCCGCAAGGTGGCGGAATCCCTCGACTGGTGCAAAACCCTCAAGGGCAAGGGAGACGAAGTAGGCAAGCTGGTGGAAAAAGGCAAGGCCGCCTTCACAGGCCCCGAAATTGCGGGCAAAACCCTTGGCTTAATCGGCGTGGGTGCAATTGGCATCCTGGTAGCCAGAGCGGCAAACGCGCTGGGTATGCGCGTCATCGCCTCCGACCCCATGGGCTGCAAGGAAGAATGCGTCACCCTGAAAGACAGCGCCGAAGCCGTGTTCGCTGAAGCGGATTATATCAGCCTGCATGCCCCGCTGAACGACGCCACGCGCGGCATGGTTAACGCCGCCTCCATTGCAAAGATGAAGGACGAGGTGCGCATCCTCAACTTTGCACGCGGCGAGCTGGTGGCAGACGGAGATATCGTAGCCGCGCTGGAGAGCGGTAAGGTTGCAGCCTATATCACCGACTTCCCAACGGATGCACAAATTGGCACAAAGGGCGTTACCGCCCTGCCCCACTTGGGTGCCTCCACCCCGGAGAGCGAGGATAACTGCGCCGTTATGGCCGCAGAGCAGCTCGTGGATTATCTGGAGTACGGCATCATCCGCAACTCTGTGAACCTGCCGACCGCAGACCTCGGCAAGGAATTTGCGGCACGCAGCTGCATCATTCATAAGGATTGCGAAGGCGTAAAGGCCGCCATTGCCAAGGCTCTCGGCGTGGACGAGGGTAGCCTGTTCAGCGCCGCGAAAAAGGGCATGGCTTACACCGCAGCAGACATTGCCGGAGACATCGCCGCTTTGAGCGCAATTGACGGCGTTGTTAAGGTACGCGTTTTGGCGTAGTATAACACTTGGAAGAGAGCTTAGAACTTTTGGTTCTAAGCCCTCTTTTTTTTAGCAGTGTGTTGATTGAATGGGAATACTTGTAATCGCGTAAACCTGTCGGAAAGTCTTGATTCCTGTCTTATTTAGTGTTATTATTAGATACATTGCTGATATGTTGCAGAATGAAGGGGTGTATTTCATGGCCGAACTTAAGGTAAGCATTGTCGTTCCCGTTTATAATGTGGAACCGCATATTAAACATTGCCTTGAGACACTGGTTCACCAAACGCTAGATGGCATTGAGATTATTGTGGTCAACGATGGCAGTCCGGATAACAGCCAAAGTATTATTGACGAATACGCAGCAAAATATCCGAATCTCATTTTCCCTTACATCAAAGAGAATGGAGGTCTCTCTGATGCACGTAACTATGGCATGAAGTACGCGCGAGGGGAATACATTGGCTTTGTGGACAGTGACGACTTTGTGGAAGAAACCATGTTTGAAAAGCTCTATACCAAGGCCGCGGAAGACGATGCGGATATCGTTGTCTGTGGCTATAACGCTATTGATGAAATAAAAAGGGTTATTAAACGCTTACAAATGGGAAACAGGGAACACTTTGGAAAGAGCTTGTTTGATAACCCGAAATTATTATACATTAACGCTCCTTATGCTTGGAACAAGCTGTTTCGCAGAAAAATGCTGGAAGAATACCAAATAAAGTTTCCAAAGGGACTAATATTTGAAGATATCGCCACAACCTACCCGGCCTTTCTCTGCGCAAATAAAATTTCAAAGGTGGACGAAGCGCTCTATCACTATTATCTAAAAAGAGAGGGCTCCATTACCGGAACCTATTCACGCAAATTTGCTCAAGTGTTAGATTCCTTGAGCCATATGAATGATTTTTATAAAAATCAAAAGCGCTTTGTTTCGTTTTTCAATGTGCTCTTATTCATAAATTTGAAGCATATCATAAACCGTTTTGTTGAATTTTCATTATACAGTGACCGTGAATTTCAACTGCAGTTTTTGAACGATGGCTTTCGGCATTTGAACCATTACTTTCCCGGGTGGAAAAACTACCAACATTTTTTTACGCTTCACTACAAAAACCGGAACAAAAAACTTCTGACAAGTATGAACTACTGGAAGTTTGTCATCTACTGCCCGAACTGGATTTTATTGTTAGCGCATAGGTTCATGCATGAATTGCCGTCCCGGGTTCGCTCACTGCGAAAAAAAACAAATAATATGCTACAATTGAAAACACATTTCCGTCACTTGTATACCTTTTATTATAAGCACGCTAATGTACGTAAAAATGTTGTTTTGTTTGAGTCATTTCACGGGCGGACACTTTCTGATTCACCGTTTTATATGATGAAACAGCTTGCCCAAGAAAAAAAATATACTATCTTTTTCACAACGAATAACCTGGAGACACACCGCCAGTTTGTAAAAGAAAACAAGTTGGATATTACTTTGGTTCCGCTTCACAGCCTAAAATATCAAAAATTATTAGCATCCGCAAAATATCTGATAAACAACGTCTCTTTCCCACCCTACTTTATCAAAAAGCCCGACCAAATCTATTTGAACACCTGGCACGGGACTCCCTTAAAAACACTGGGTAAAAATATGCGCAAGGGTATTAGCGACATGCATAACATCCAGCATAACTTTTTACAAAGTGATTATCTACTTTTTCCGAACAAGTTCACGATGGACTGCATGATGCGGGACTATAATCTGGAGGATTTGTATACGGGCAAGGCTCTCCTGGCCGGTTACCCCAGGAATGCCGCGTTTTTCGAAGATGCTATGAGTTTACGCAAGCAACTACATCTAGAGAACAAGACCGTGTTTGCCTATATGCCCACTTGGCGAGGCGAAAAAAGCTCAAAGCTCAGCACTGCTGCATATAAAAAACGAATCGGCCAAATGCTGGCCGCGCTAGATTCGCGCTTGTATGATGACCAAATTCTATTTGTCAATTTGCACCCTCTGTTGCAAAACGCCGTTAGACTGCAAGACTTTAAGCATATACGTGCCTTTCCTTCATATATAGATAATTATGCATTTTTGAACTGCTGTGACGCATTGATTACCGATTATTCCAGTGTGTTTTTTGACTTCGCCATTACCGGAAAGCCCGTTGTTCTATTTATGTATGATTACGAGGAGTACATGAGCAACCGCGGAGTCTATTTTGATATTCGAACTCTGCCGTTTACACAGCTATACGTTCTTGACGAACTGTGTGATTACTTGTGTAGTTTCCCGGCACAAGTGCGGCCTTACACAAATGAAACTATGTTCCGCTATCAATTTTTACGCTATGAGCATCCACAGGCGGCGAAGGATCTGATTGATTTTGTTTTTCATGGACAAGCTTCTCAAGTAGCTGTATTTGATTATGCTAAGAACAAGAATCGTGAATTAACCCTTTATTTGCCGCATGCGCACCCTCTGGCAGAGGAGTTGGAACCAGGTGTAGAAAAGAATACAGTTACCGCATTTTTATTGCAAAATTTTACGCAAACATTAAACGAAATCATATATGAACAATATATCGACTCACTGCCGTTCATCGTTGTATCCGGAAAAACGCCGCTAACGCATTGGGAACATCTTCAATTGCACATGAACCGCAAAAAGGCGCAAGCGATACGCTCTCGTGTTTATCGGCGTGAGTTGCAGCGCATTCTGCCCAATTTACAATTTTCTGCTGTCAACCTTAGCCATAAGGGAAACAAGTTCAAGGCGCTTGCATCCGTCATAGCGTCAAAAGAAGAGTGATAGTTTGCTCGTCAATATTTCCGTTTTGTTGAAAGGATGAAATGCCATGCGAAAAATTTTGCTACGGGCTCCCATGTCGCCCTTTGATAATTTTGACGCAGCTAGCGTTATTAAAAAAGATTTAATTTGGTACAATATTGGAAACATGCTGTTCCCATACAGCATGTGGCGCACCTTAATGACAGATGATACCGACATCACGAAATTGTGCCGCGTAAATATTGATGATGTTGACATGATCAATGAAGCTTATGATTTCTTCGTTATTCCACTGGCGAACGCTTTCCGGTCGACCTTTGTGGTGCAGATGCAGCGCTTGACACAGTTGATTACCCGTCTAAAAATTCCCTGCATTGTAACCGGGGCAGGAATTCAAATGGATCTTGAACCAGATTTAACCGCCTCCTTTCCATTTGATGAAACCGTAAAGCGCTTTTGTGCAGCTGTGTTAGAAAAATCGGCGCTGATTGGTGTACGTGGTGAATTTACAGCCGCATATCTAAAAAAATTAGGTTTCGGCGAGAACCATGTCACCGTAATTGGCTGCCCTTCTATGTTTTCAAAAGGCGGAAAATTGCCATTAAAAGAAAAAACTGCTTTAACGCCGCAATCCAAGCTTTGCATTAACACCCACGCATCTGTTCCGGATGAGATTCACGCTATGTTGGACGAGACGATGCAGCAGTATTCGAACCATTATATGATAGTACAGGATTTACATGAATTGAAGCTGTTATACTACGGTCTTCCGTTTTCGCCCCGTGTGAAAAATGTACCGGAACAATATCTCTCCAATGCAACACATCGCCTGTATTTAGAAAACCGCGTACGCTCTTTTGTGAATGTAAAGAGCTGGGTTGATTTTTTGGAGCGAATGGATTTCACACTCGGTACCCGTATTCACGGAAACGTAGCTTCTATCCTTGCCGGAACGCCCTCTTTCATTCTCGCGCCGGATTCCCGTATCCGCGAATTGTCGGAATACCATAACATTCCCCATCTTTGTGTGGACAAGATGAGTGGGTCTTTCGACTTAAGGGAGATTTATGAGAATACAGACTTCTCTATCGTTCAGAAAGGCCACGATGTACGCTTTGCACATTTTCTAAATTTTTTAGAAATGAACGGTCTGAATCATATTTATCAAGATGGCTCAGACGGCACCAATTGCCCCTACGACAAGGCTTTAGAGCGAATTTCCCTACGGCCACCGATTCAAACCCTGTTTGGCGTAGATCATAAATGGGCCGCAAAACGAATTACAGCACAATACAATCAGTTTTTCAAGAGAGAGGAAGAATTGCTAGAAAAAATTGCAAAGTTGGAGAAGAAGGAATAGTATTGTCGCGCTATTTGGAACGAAGTATCAGCTATTCTATTATGTTTCATTAATCAGAATAGGCCTAAGAGAAAGGCTTGGAGCCCCCGGTTCCAGGCCTTCTTTATTGTGCAGAAAGGGCATCCGCAACAAATGTGCGAATGCCCTTGTGTGTTTGTGTTTGAAACTTATTGTTCCACAGCGTAGACGCTGACCTTTTTGCGGTCTTTGCCCATGCGCTCAAACTTGACTTTGCCGTCCACTGTGGCAAACAAGGTATCATCAGAGCCCTTGCCGACGTTGTTGCCGGGGTGGATATGTGTGCCGCGCTGGCGCACAAGGATGTTGCCCGCCAGAACAAACTGGCCGTCGGCGCGCTTAACGCCAAGGCGCTTGGATTCGGAATCACGGCCGTTGCGCGTGGAACCCATTCCCTTTTTATGCGCAAACAATTGAATGTTTATTTTAAGCATTGCTTGTTCCTCCGTAAATAATTTCTATGGTACCGGGGTATTGCTTTGCAAGCTCCCGCAGGTGCTGCAACAGCCCCCGCAGTAGCAGGTCGCCCTGCTCGCTCTGCTGTGTCAAAAGTGCATGCAGGCTGTTTTCCCCTTGGCTGCATTGCGCAAGCCCAGCCATCTCCAATGTGTTCGCGGTGAGAAAAGCCGCTGAGGAAACCGCCGCACAGACGATATCTCTGCCGCGCCTGTCAAACCCAGCGTGGCCGGAGAGGGTAAAGCCGACATAATGCCGACCGGACAGCTGCATGGTAACTCGAATCATAACACTTATGCGTTAATCGCAGTAATTTCCACCTTGGTGTAAGGCTGCCTGTGGCCCATTTTGCGCTTTTCGTTCTTCTTGGGCTTATAGGTGAAAACCATAACTTTCTTTGCTTTGCCGTTTTTCAGCACTTTTGCGCTGACAGTTGCGCCGCTGACATAGGGCGCACCCACGTTGAGTGCATCGTCCTTACTCAAGGCAATGACCTTGTCAAAGGTAACGGTGCTGTCCTCTGCGGCGTCCAGCTTCTCGATATACAGGCTCTGGCCTGCCTCGACCTTATACTGTTTTCCGCCGGTTTCAATAATCGCGTACATAGGGTTCCTCTTTCTGTTCAGACTCGCTATAATAAGGCGCGGAACTCTGTCCCGTCTTGCGCCAAAACCCCAGGGTTTCAACAGCCCAAAATAAGCGGCGTATGGGATTATAGCATGAAATGCAAGGGGCGTCAAGCTTTTTCAAGGAAAATCCAATTTCACTTCACCGTAATCAAGCAAGTAGCGCTCCTGCCGTTAAAGGTCTTCACCGTAATGGTGGCCTTGCCCGCCGCCTTGGCGGTGACGATGCCGTTTACGTCCACGGTTGCGACCTTGGTAT
>JAVBPP010000103.1:0-17243 GCA_031549535.1 Oscillospiraceae bacterium | reverse complement strand
CGCTCATGTCGCTCCTCAGCGTTGCACTATCCTGCGTAATGGTAAAGCCCTTTTACTATAGCTGATATCCTTTGATTTTGGAAGAGCAAAAACCCATGTTGTCCTTGACACGGGGTACACTTTATTCTAATGGAGATTGGTATCAGACGGCATGACGGCATACTGCCCCAGCTTTTCGTAAAATGAAAAAACTGCCGATATAAATCGACAGATTTTTTGTTTTGGAGCGGATGACGAGGCTCGAACTCGCTACCTCCACCTTGGCAAGGTGGCGCTCTACCAGATGAGCTACATCCGCAAAGGCTTGCATATGACGTCTACATTTTTCTATTATATGCAAGCGCGTGTGCTCTGTCAAGATACATCCAGGGAAAAATTTTAAAAATAACGAATCAGTGCCACAACAAGGCCAAGGATGGCGACCTCTTTCACGATAATGGGTTCATAGTCCTCGTTTTCCGGCTGCAGGCGGAAATGGCCTTTTTCTTTGTAAAAACGCTTTACCGTTGCCTCATCTTCCACCAGGGCAACCACAATATCGCCATTGCCGGCGGTGGGGGTTTTTTCCACAATCACGATGTCGCCGTCCAGGATTGCGGCATCAATCATGCTGTCCCCCCGCACGCGCAGGGCGAACAGGGATTTATCGCGGGGGACGTGGCCGGAATAGGGGATGTAGCCCTCCAGCTGCTCCGTGGCAAGGATGGGCATGCCCGCCGTCACCGTGCCGACGAGCGGCACATGGGTGATGTTTTCCGCCTGCCCCACAATACGGATAGAGCGCTTGAGCATAGGGTCGCGTTGGATATAACCCGCCTCTTCCAGCGTATCCAGGTTGGACTGCACACTGGAGGTGGATTTCAGCCCCACAGCGGCGCCAATTTCGCGCACGGAGGGGGGGACGCCGTCCTGCGACTTTTCAATCAAGTATTCATAAATTCGTTTTTGCATTTCATTAATGGGTTCCATATCGTCACCTCGTTTTCAACTTTTCCGTTTCTCTGTGTGCAGTATAACACATACTGTCACAAATTGCAAACATTTGTTTGCTATTTTTTAAAATATTTTTGCGAATCTCTCCACCCCCCTTGCGAAAATCGGGGAATCTGCGTATACTACATAGGTGATGACAAAAATAGGAAGTGATGCTATGTTTCGTGTAATTTCTCACCGCGGCGCGAATCGGCTTGCCCCGCAGAACACCCTGCCCGCCTTTCAAAAGGCTGTGGATCTGGGGGCTGAGGGCATGGAGCTGGATGTGCATTTGACAAAGGACGGTACCATCGTCGTCTGCCACGATTACACCATTGACCGCACCTCCAACGGCACGGGAGCCGTTGCGGATTATACGTATGAGGAGCTGCTGCAATTTGACTTTGGCAGCTACTTCTCACCGGAGTTCGCGGGCACAAAAATTCCAACGTTGGCGGAATTTTTTGAGTTGAGCCGTAGCATGGAGCTGCTGAATGTGGAAATCAAGTCGCCGAAGGACAAGCATTCCCCCATCGCCCGGCGGACAATTGAGGCCGCAAAGCAGGCCGGCTTGGCGGATAAGCTGCTCATCTCCAGCTTTGACGCGGCAGTTTTGCTCGCCTGCAAGGAGGTTGACCGCAGCATTCGCACGGCTCTGTTATATTCCTTTGACCTCAAAGAAACGCCGAATATTGCGGAATTGGCAGAGGGCTATGTTGCCTACGCCCAATCTATAGATGTACAGGCTCTGCACCCGTTTATGATGTTTTTGGATGAGGATTACGCGGAAAACTGCCACAAGGCGGGCCTACTGGTGCACCCTTGGACGGTGAA
This sequence comes from Oscillospiraceae bacterium, assembly GCA_031549535.1. GTDB lineage: Bacteria > Bacillota > Clostridia > Oscillospirales > Acutalibacteraceae > JAVBPP01. The sequence continues at coordinate 15,437 of JAVBPP010000103.1, read as the reverse complement.
CGAGGCGGAGGGCATGCAAACTGTTATTGACTGGGGCTGTGACGGCATTATAACGGATTACCCGGATGTGGCGAAAAATTTATTATCAAAACAATAAGGAGATTACACAGTATGGAACGGTTACGCATTGGCATTATTGGCTTGGGCGGCATTGGCAAGGGGGCGCACGTTGCGTGGTACAACATGTTCCCCGCTTTGAAAGAGCGCGTAGAAATCGTCGCCCTGTGCGACATCATTGTGGAGCGGGCGCAGGAGGTGCAGAAAAAGCACTACCCGAACGCGAAGGTGTATCAGGATTATAAGGAGCTGCTCGCGGACAAAAACGTTGTGGCGGTGGATATCTGCACACCGAACTATCTGCACTCCGTCATTGCCGTGGATGCGTTTGCGGCGGGGAAGCATGTGCTTTGCGAAAAGCCGGACGCAGTCAGCCCGCAGGAGCAGTTGAAAATGAAGACCGCCAGCGAGAAAAGCGGCAAGACCCTCATGGTTATCCGCAACAATCGTTTTGCGCTGTGCTCCATCAAGCTCAAAGAGATGATTGAAAAAGGCGAGATGGGTGATATTTACGCCGGCCGCTGCGGCTGGATTCGCAGGCGCGGCATCCCCGGTAAGGGTGGCTGGTTTACCACAAAGGCGCAGTCAGGCGGCGGCCCCGTTATTGATTTGGGCGTACATATGATAGACCTTGCCATCTGGCTCATGGGCAACCCCACCCCTGTCGCCGTAAGCGCGAGCACCTATTGCAAATTTGCGGATAATGACGCCAGCGACTCCGTCAACTCCATGTTCGGCGATAAGAACGAGGACGGCATCTTCGACGTGGAAGACCTTGCAATGGGCTTTATCCGTTTTGATAACGGTGCCTGCCTGCAAATTGAGTTCAGCTGGGCCTCGAATATTAAGGAAGAAACCAATTTCGTTGAACTGCGCGGCAGTAAGGCGGGTTTCACCTGGAAGAACTCCAAGGCTGAGGTCTTTACAGAAAAGGACGGCGAAATGGTCAATAAACGCGTGCGTACTCCCATGGCACCGCAGGGGCATCCGCTGAACCTGCTGAACTTTGTGGAAGTTGTTATGGACGGCAAGGAGCCGGTCTATAAGCCGCAGCAGGGGCAGGATATGATTAAAATCCTCAGCGCCATCTATGAATCCGCACAGAGCGGCAAGGAAGTACGGTTATAAGACGATGTTACTCTTAGCGATTGAAAGCTCCTGCGATGAAACCGCGGCGGCCGTGGTGCGGGACGGCAGAACCGTCTGTTCCAATGTCATCGCCTCGCAGGTGGAGCAGCATGTGGTATACGGCGGCGTGGTGCCGGAGATAGCCTCGCGCCTGCACACGCAGGCGATTTGCGGCGTGGTGCGCCTTGCCCTGGAGCAGGCGCAGACCGCGTTGCCGGAGCTGGACGGCATCGCCGTAACCCATGCGCCGGGGTTGATTGGTGCGCTTTTGGTGGGTGTAAACTTTGCCAAGGGCTTGGCGCTCAGCGCCGGTTTGCCGCTCATCCCCGTGCATCATCTGCGGGCACATATCGCGGCGAATTATTTGAGCTACCCCGAGCTGCAGCCGCCTTTCTTATGTTTGGTTGTCTCCGGCGGCCACAGCCATATTGTGCAGGTGGACAGCTACACAGATTTTCGTATCATCGGCAGAACCCGGGACGATGCGTCGGGTGAATCGCTCGATAAGGCGGCGCGCACGCTTGGCATACCCTACCCCGGCGGACTGAATATGGACAGGCTCTCGCAAAACGGGAACCCAGACGCCTTCGCCTTTCCGCGCCCGAGCGTGGACGGCAGCCCGTTTGATTTTAGCTTTTCCGGCCTAAAAACCGCCGCAATCAACACCATAAACAACGCAAAACAACGCGGGCAGGCGATTGATAGCGCTGACTTTGGTGCATCTTACAGCTATGCCGTTGCAGATTATCTCTGCACGCGCACCCTTGCCGCCGCAAAGGAGCTGGGGAGCCAAACCTTGGCGCTCGCGGGGGGAGTGGCCGCAAACAGCCGCCTGCGCCGGGAGATGGAAACGCGCTGCGCGAAGCTGGGCATCCGCCTGTTTTTACCGGAACTGCGCTATTGCGGCGACAACGCCGCCATGGTGGGCGCGCAGGGCTATTACGAATACGCCGCCGGGCACAGCGCAGGCTTGGATTTGAACGCCCGCGCCAGCGTGCCAATAGATGAACCTAGTTGAGTTTAATGCGCAGTGCCACCACTATCATGCACTGTGTAGCTCACACAGCACCAAGTCCGGGCGATTCATCACCCGCAATGGCAAAACGCTGTTACCCAAACCGCGGCTGACAACCATGGTGGTTGCCCCCTCGGTATAGATACCGCAGGTAAACTCCGGAAAGAAGCCCTGCTCCGGGGCAAAGAGCCCCGGCAGGCCGGGCAGACGAATTTGGCCTCCGTGGGCGTGGCCGGAAAACACCAAATCCGCCCCACTGGCAGCGTAATGCTCCAGCAGCTGCGGCTCATGTGCCAAAACAATGCGCAGCTCCTGTTCCGGCAGCGTGGCGGTCAGCTCTGCCAGCGCAGCTGTCGTGAGGCTGCTGTCATCCAAGCCGATGATGTGAATCCTCTCTCCATCCCGCATGATGGGGACACTTTGGTTACTGAGCACTGTAACACCGCTCTCCCGCAGGCCCTCCAACAGTTGCTGCCGCAGATCCTGCGAAAGTGAACACTCGTGGTTGCCTGTCACATAAAATACCTGCGGTGTCAGCTTGACTAGCTCCCGTGCCAGAGCCAGAGCCACGGAAACATCCGGGCGGATGCGGTCAACCATATCGCCCGTAATCACGATGACATCTGCTTGCTCGTTTCGGCAGAACGCCAGCAAACGCTCGTTTTGCTTGCCCAATTCCACATTGTGTAAATCAGAGATTTGTAAAAACCGCAGGCCGTCAAACGCCTGCGGTACTTTTTTTGCCTGATAGTGATAGCGCGAGAGCTCTATGGCATAATTGGAGTAATACTGAAATGCCCCAAGCGCTACTATCGCAGGTGCCAGCAACGCTGCCAGAAAAAGCACACGGCGCTTGTTGCCGCGCAACCACGCTTTCGTTTTCACGTTACATAAATCCCCCATCTATGCCTATAATTTGCCCCGTAATAAAATCAGCCGCATCGCTTGCCAAAAACTGCACCAGAGCGGCCACCTCCTGCGGCGTCCCAAAGCGGCCCATGGGCGATTCCTCGCGCAGCTGGCGCATCGTCTCCTCCGGGAAGTTGTTCATGGCTGTGTCAATCACGCCGGGGGCAATGCAGTTGACCTGAATGTTGGAGGGCGCAAGCTCTTTGGCAAGCGCTTTTGCCAAACCGTGCTGCGCGGCTTTCGCAGCGGAATAGTGCACCTCGCAGGAAGCCCCCGCAGTGCCCCACATGGAGGAAATCAGGATGATTTTCCCTTGTTTGCGGCGAATCATCTCCGGCAAAACCGCTTGTATACAGTGAAAGGCACCCGTGACATGCACCGCAAACATGCGCTCGAATTCCGCGCCGCTGATGTCACAAAACAGCTTTTGCTGCGCAATCCCCGCGCTGTAAACCAGCAGCTCCGGCGCGCCCAACTCCGCCGTAATTGCCTCATGCGCCAGCCGAATGGTTTTCGGCTGTGTCACATCGGCATACACCGGCAGGGCAAGGCCGCCCTGTTCCCGTATGCCATGCGCAAGCTCTTTTGCCCGTTGTTCCCCCGTGCAGTATTGCAGGGCAACGGCCGCCCCGTTTTGCGCCAATAATTGCGCAATGGCGCCCCCGATTCCGCCGGAGGCGCCTGTAATCCAGGTTGATTTTATGTAATTGTAATCTTTACTCATTGTCATTGCATCATACTGCCCAACTCTTCCGGCGATTTGTAACTGGGGTCAAGTTTCAGCGCTCTTTCGTCGACTTTGGAGCTCACGGAAAGAATATCCACAATCTGCGTTGATTTCTTATCCGCGCTGACAATTTCGATACGCTTGAGATTGCTGCCAATGAAGAAGAATTTCTGCGCAACCCCATCCTTATTTTTATACTCTTCTACCATATAGCTGGTTCCATCTTTCTTGGAGACGGATGTTTTAACATAGGTTAAGCCCTTCCCAGCCATGTTATCCGGATCAAAGGAGAAATCGCCAAAGCTGCCGAAACCACCGCTGACTTCCTCGGAGTCCATTTTTAATTTCATAATCGGAATAAGAAAATAAGACTTCGAACCGTCATGCAATGCCGCCACTGTAAATTGCTTTCCGCCCGAAAGTATCTTCAAGAAATTCATCATCTCCGGGTCGTCTCCGCCTGCCATGGCATTTAGGGCTTCAGCATCCAACCCAAATGTCATGGATTGTTTGTCACCCTTTTTAACAACAGTAACAGTAACAGGCAAATCGTCTCCGTTTTCCTGTGGCATTACAGTAGCAAATTTAAAGGTAAAAGTTCCGCTCCGCAACGTTTTTATGTCAATGGATTTATCCCGTAGCAGGGTTTTCGGCTTTCCGTTCTGCGTCTCCACGGTTATATCGTCACCCGCCGGCATAGTGCCGGGAGCTATCATGGACGCCTCAGGCTGCGTTTCCTGGAATGGGTCATCTTTATCCTGGCTTCGCCCAAGCATACTAGCCAATTCTTCGCCCGGATTTTCGCTTGCTTCACCCTTTTTTGTTGTTGTTTTGTCGTTGTTCTTTTTATCCTTCGCCGTCGTAATCGGAATGGTCACCGCGCCCGGCTTTGTTTCGCCTTTTTCGTCAATATCCTCTTTTTTTACGCCGTATTTATCGCCGTCCTCCTCAGTCAAAACAACGATATTCGGGTCATTCTCAACGTCAATCGTCGGACTTCCGGAACACGCGCTGATTCCGAACAGCACTGAGAACACCAGCGCCAAACATAGCAGACCTTTTTTCATATCAATAACTCCATTCTCTATTCGTCATTTGCCACAATGAAAATCCAGATAGAAATCAAGCCTATTATAGCGAACAAAACAATGCGATGCAAGCGAAATTTGTTTAAATATCATGAATAAACTGTAACAGAGCAGACGGGAAAAAATGGAATCATTCTTCCCAATTGTGCCAAACAGCCTGCACGTCGTCATTGTCCTCAAACATTTCGAGCATTTTGCTCATGTTCTTCACATCGTCTTCGCTGCTAAGAGTCACAAAGGTGGAAGGAACATATTCGATTTCCGCCGATAAAAACGCGTAACCCTTCTGCTCCAGCGCATCACGCACAGCGCCGAAGGATACGGGCTCCGTGCGGATATCAAAAATCTCCGCCTCTGCCAAAAAATCGATTGCGCCCGCCTCCAGGGCCGCCTCCATAAGGCTGTCCTCGTCCTGCCCCTCGGCGGAGACGACTAACACACCCTGGCGGGTAAACTGAAACGCCACGGAGCCGCTCTGCCCCATGTTCCCGCCGTATTTATCAAAATAATGGCGCATCTCTCCCGCGGTGCGGTTGCGGTTATCCGTTAAAGTCTCCACAATTACGGCAACGCCGGCTGGGCCATAGCCCTCATAAATAATATCCTCGTATTTTGCGCCGTCCGTTTCCCCGGCGGCTTTTTTGATGATGCGCTCAATATTATCGTTTGGCACATTGTTGCTCTTTGCCTTAGCAATGATATCCCGCAGCTTGGAGTTCACGCTGGGATCCGCGCCGCCCTCCCGGACAGCTACCGCCATCTCGCGCCCAATTTTGGTAAAAATTTTGGCACGCTGTGAATCTGTTTTTTCCTTTTTCCGTTTTATAGTGCTCCATTTGGAATGTCCGGACATGTGCTTCCCTGCCTTTTCATCGCTTTCGTTTGTGCCCAACAGTATAGCATTTTCATGGCTTGACTGTCAAGAATCCGAAAAGAGCCTTTTGGCGCTTTCAACTATATGCATGAGGTATTGTGGTTGAAGCGCTTATTAAAAAAGTGCTCGTAATTCCGGTAACTTTCGTATTGTTCTTCCTCCTGCACAGCCTCCAACAGGCGCAGGGCGCGTTGGTATTCCGCCTTGGCTGCCTGCGGGTTTTCCGCCTGCTCGTAATATTCCGCCAATTTGGCGCACATTTGCAGCAGTGTTTCAAACGAAATCCATTTTTGCTTTTCCGCTGCGGCGCGTTTTTCTTCTCCCTCCAGCAAAAAGGCAAGCTCCGAGAACTGCGTGAAATAAAGCTGCGGGATTTGCTCAAGCGCCGCTTTCGCGCTTTCCGGCTCCCCCTTTTTCTCATACGCATAGGCCATAAAGCGCAGCGCGTCGTATCGGATGCTTGCGTCCTGCGTTTCGGCGGCCAGCCTCCCCGCGAGCGTGAGACGTTCGTCCGGGTCAATCACCACATACAGCAGATGGCTGCGCAGCACTTCATGGTCCGGATACAGGCGCAGCCCCTCCTCCAAAATGGCGCGGCTGCGTTCATGGTCGCTTTCGCGCAGGCGGAAGGCCTCTTCGCAGATGGAATTTACCCGCTCCTCCTGCTCACGCAGGCGGTAGCCGAACAGTGTATCCGTTGCCACCCGAAAATAGCTTGCAAGCGCGGGTATTAGGCTTGCATCCGGCAAGGTGATGTTGTTCTCCCACTTGCTCACCGCCTGTGCAGAGACAGCCAGCGCGGCGGCAAGCTGCTCCTGCGTAACGCCTTTTTCTTTGCGCAGCCTGCGAATTTGGCTGCCGATGGTGGTTGTTTCCATAGGATGCCCCCCCCCAATTTTACTTCTGTTTGCTGTCTGAATTATATTGTAGCGGAAAACACGCTTTTTTTCTATGGCGATTTTGGATTGCGGTGTTCAACTCGCGGTTAAATGTTTTAAGCCCCCTTTCACAAGACTTGCACGGTGTGATATACTATTACTCCTGCACCAAACAGTAGTAAAAATTTTGCGGGTCAAAATCCCATACGGCCGAGCATTTCGACCCGCAAAATGAACTACTGTTACGTGCCGAAGTAATAATATCATTACACTCACGTGGAAAGGACTGCAGACTTACGGATAGGATAAACAAACAGGAGCTTGCGCAGCTGCTCCATATGCGGCTGTTGCATTATTTCGGCGTTTCGCCTGAGGAGGCGAGTACCGAGCAGCTGTATCAGGCGCTGGCGATGATTACGCGGGATAAAATGCGTGAACTGCGCCGGGATTTTGAGCAGCGGGGCGATGCACAGGACAGCAAGAAAATTTACTATATCAGCATGGAGTTTTTGATGGGGCGTTCCCTGAAAAACACGTTGTATAATCTGAATCTGCTGGAACCGGTGCGCGGGTTGCTTGCGGACATGGGGGTTTCGCTGGAGACGCTGTATGACTGCGAGCCGGACGCGGGCCTTGGCAACGGCGGTTTGGGGCGGCTTGCCGCCTGCTATCTGGACGCGCTTGCAACAAAGGGCTACCCGGCGACGGGTTACTCTATTTTATATGAATACGGCATCTTCCGGCAGAAGCTGGTGGACGGCTGGCAGACCGAGCTGCCGGACTTTTGGCTGCCCGGGGGTGAGGTCTGGCTCGTGCCGCGTGAGGAAAGCGCGGTGGAAATCCGCTTTGAGGGAACTGTTCAGGATAGCTGGCAGGAGAACTATCACTTTGTAGAATTGACGGATTACAAGCCGGTCAAAGCGATTCCGTACGATATGTATGTTGCCGGAAAAGACGGGCGCGGTGTGAGTACGCTGCGGCTGTGGTCGGCCACGGCGGACAGCATCGACATGTCCATGTTTAACCAGGGGGAATATCTGCGCGCCACGGAGCAAAAGGCCATGGCCGAGGTCATCAGCAAGGTGCTCTACCCGGCGGATAATCACCCGGAGGGCAAGAGCCTGCGCCTGCGTCAGCAATATTTCCTGGTCTCCGCCTCTGTGCAGGATATCGTGCGCCGCCACCTGCGCAAATACAACAGCTTGGATTGCCTGCCGGATAAAATAGCGATTCATATCAACGACACCCACCCCACAATGGCTATTCCGGAGCTCATACGCCTGCTGTTGGACGACTGCGGCTACGCGTGGGACGATGCCTGGCATATTGTGACGCGGGTGTTTGCCTACACCAACCACACCGTCATGAAGGAAGCGCTGGAATGCTGGTCCGTGGATTTGATGCGCCAGCTATTGCCGCGTTTGTATCAAATCATTCAGGAAATTGATAACCGCTTACGCGCCGCGGTTTGGGAGAAAACCGGCAACGCGGATACAGTGGAACAACTGGCAGTCATCAGCGGCGGCGTGGTGCGCATGGCGAATTTATGCGTGTGGACCTGTCATAGCGTCAACGGTGTTTCTGCCCTACACAGTGAAATTGTAAAGAAGGATGTTTTTTCCGGCTTTTATGCCCTCACACCGGAGAAGTTTCGCAATGTCACCAACGGTATCGCCCACCGCCGCTGGCTCTGTCAGTCCAACCCACGCCTGGCCGGGCTGTTGGCGGAAAGCATTGGGGCGGACTTTGTTTTGAACGCCCAAGCCTTGGAGAACCTCAAACGCTATGCAAACGACAGTGCGTTTTTGGAAAAGCTCATGCAGGTGAAGCGGGACAATAAGGCAGAGTTTGCCAAAATCCTGCAAAAGCAGACCGGGCAAGTGCTAAACCCGCAGAGCCTGTTTGATGTGCAGGTGAAACGCCTGCATGAATACAAACGCCAGCATCTAAATGCCTTGCATATCGTGGCACAGTACCTCTATCTCAAAGAAAACCCCAATGCCGACTTTGCGCCGCGCAGCTATGTGTTTGCGGCTAAGGCCGCACCCGGCTATTTTGTAGCCAAGAAAATAATCAGCTTTATCTGCGCTGTGGGTGATATGATAGCAAAGGACCCCATCATACGCGAAAAAATGCGCGTGGTTTATCTGGAGGATTATAACGTTAGTCGGGCGGAGCAGCTCATGCCCGCCGCCGATATCAGCGAACAGATTTCTCTCGCGGGGACGGAGGCGAGCGGCACGGGGAACATGAAGCTTATGCTCAACGGCGCCGTCACCCTCGGCACGCTGGACGGCGCAAACGTAGAAATTTTTGATGCAGTGGGGGAGGAGAATATTCTGCTCTTCGGTATGCAGGAAAAAGAAGTGCGCGAGTTGCAGCGCCACGGCTATACGCCCATGCAGTATTATGACAACAACGCGCTGCTGCACCGGACGATTGACTTCATCAATAAAGGTATTGACGGCAAAGATTTTGCCGAGATATCCCGCACCATTCTGCACCATGACCCCTACATGGCGCTTGCGGATTTTGCGGACTACCACCGCATCCACGAAATTGCGCAGCAGCGCTGGCAAGACGAAGGCCGCTGGAGCCGCATGGCGCTGGCCAACATCGCGGGCGCGGGGCGCTTTGCCGCGGACCGCGCGGTGCAGGAGTACGCAAGGGATATTTGGCAGACAGAAGCAGTGAGCGGCTTATAACCGCGCATACTTCATCGCCACAACGCGCAGCAGCAGCCTGCGCGGGCTGAGGCGTTGCAGCAACGCAAACAGATGATACCATCCGCCCACGGGAATGACCGCGGGCGGATATTTTTTGCAGATATTCCGCAGAATCGCCGCCGTCACCTGGCGGATGGGCATACCGCTTTGCTCCTCCCGCCCAATAGAGCGCGTCATGTGGTGCAGCCCCGGTGCGCTGAATTGTGTGCCGGTGGATGCGCTGCTGTATTCGCTGTATTTTTTGCGTTTCGCCGTGAGCTGGGTGCGCACACCGCCGGGGGAAAGCACGCTCACGGAAATGCCGAACGGCCGCAGCTCCATACGCAGGGTTTGGGCGTAGGCATCCAAGGCCGCCTTTGCGCTGCAATAAAAGCCGAGGTAGGGAATGGGAATCTGCCCTGCCATGGAAGAAACCAGCATAATTTTCCCGCCGCCGTTCCGGCGCAGGGCTGGCAGAAACAAGGAGCAGCTCTCCACACAGCCCCAAAAATTGACGTCGTGCACATGCCGCGCATCGGCGGATTCAGTGAACGCCGCAGGTGATGCAAGGGACACACCCGCGCAGCAGAGTAACAGGTCAATGCAGGGCTCTTCTGCTAAAATTTGCTCTGCCGCTGCGCCTAAGCTACTGGGTTCCCCTACATCAGCTATTAGGCTGTGCACGCCCGGCACCCCGGTCGGCGAGCGGGAGATGCCGTAAACCGTATGCCCCATGCGCGCAAGGGTTCCCGCGGCGCTTTTGCCGATGCCATCGGATGAACCGGTGATGATGATTGTCATAAAAATGCCTCCTGTTTTTAGTGTAACCAAAAACAGGAGGCATTGATTATCTTTTCATAAATTTCGCCGTCAGTATCCCATATCTTTGTGTTAAATTATTATGATCATATGGTGGAAATATATCAACGCCATAGGTACCGGCTTCTGACAATTTTTCATAATGCCTTTCATCACGCAATTCAAATTCAGGTAAGAACTTTGACACAACACTAAAATCGAACACGATTGGCTCGGTGGGCGTTGGCTCATGGTTCACTTCTGTCATCAGTAAGAACAAACCTTTTTGTTTCAGTTTTAATTTAATCTGCTCGATGGTTGCATCTAAATCATCCACATGATCCAAAGAATTAAATGAAGTGATTATATCAAAATAGTTATCCGGGAAAGGAATGTGCTCTGAACCTGACAGAATATAGGTCATTTTCAGTTTCGAAATATCAAACTGCATATAGTCATTTGCCAGCGGATCAATTCCGATTCTGTCCAAGGTGTTGTCTGCCCATTCCAGAGAACCTCTGGGACCGCACCCGATATCAAGGACTCGTTTGCCAGAATAATAACTTTTGTCTAAACTAAAATATTCCGTATAAAAATATTCATAATGGTCATTTCGGAAAGAATGGTTTTCAGTCTGATACCGTCCCATCCAATAGCTTAATTCTGCTTCGCCTTTATTCACAATCTTGCCTCCTTCGTAACATACAAATAGGTTATTGAAGCATTCGCAATTGCCCAAACATACAAATTCTGCTTCGCAGGCGCAGGCCCCCACGCGACTTCATTTCAACCTAACCCCGCAGCGCTTCCCCCGCAACCGGGTCATAAAATTCCCGCTTAAACTGCCCCCGGTAGCGCCTGTTCCAGGGCTTGTTTTTGCCGTTGAAGTGAATGATAACCGTGTTGCGCTTCACCCAGGGGATATCTACGCGGTTAAAAAACACATAAGGGTTCATGTTATACATGTTATAGTATTTTTCATCCAAATTATACTGCAACGGACTGATATATTTCGTGCGGCGGTGGTAGACGCCGTTTAAAATATCCTGGTCAAACAGCACCAGCCGTTTGCGGTATTGCTCGATAAAGCGATAGACCTCGCGCGTGTTCTGCTCTTTGCGCAGCAGCGCAAGGTTGAACAGCATCACGCCGGAGTTGATATACTGGCTGCCGCGCTTCATATCAAAGCGATACCAACTGATAATTTGCATCTGAATAAACATATGGGAGGCCGCGGCGAAAAAGTTATTTTCAAAATCCAGGGTATACAGCTTTTCCAAATCGTTAATCACCACAATGTCCGGGTCGAGGTACAGCGCGCGCTCCAGCGTTTCCGGCAGCAGCTGCGCGGCAAATATGCGGTAGCTCGCCTCCACCGGCCAACGCTCGGAGCAGGGCAAATCCTGAAACTTCTCCTTTGGGACGCGAACGGAAACCAGTGTGCACTGCCCCGGGGGCAGGTTAGCCTCGGCAAGCGCGATGTGCTCCTGCTCCAGGCTGGAGTGCAATAGATAAACCGTAAAGCGATGGCGCGGATTGCTTTTGCATAAGGAGTACAGCATCACGCGCAAGGGATCTAAGTACCGCTCATCCAGCGTTACGAACAAATTCATATCCATGGTGCGTTTCTCCTTTGCCAATTTAAAACCCGGCGGCATAGAATGCTCTATAAGGGGTGGCTATTATGACGTTTTCTATCGCCCTCTCCGGCGGCGGCGCACGGGGAGCCGCGCATGTGGGGGTTCTGCAGGCGCTCCGGCAGGCAGGCCTGCGTCCGAACATATTGGCCGGGGCAAGCGCGGGCGCGCTCATTGCGGGCCTGTATGCGGCGGGGCTCTCCCCGGATGAATTGTGTGAGGAAATCCACCGGCTTTCCGTCCGCGGCAAAAAGCTGTTGGATTGGGATAATAAAGGCATGGCGCTGCTCGCCCCGCGTTTTCTGCTGGGGGGAGAGGCCTGTTTTTCCGGTTTAATCAAGGGAGATCGGCTCGAGAAATATTTGCGCCGGATAACCGGCGGTATGGCGCTGGGGGAGGTCAAATGCCCGGTCATCCTGCCCGCCGTGGATTTGCGCAGCGGAGAAACCATCGTGTTTTCCAACCTCAAGCCGCCGAACCAGTCCGGTTCAGTATACGCCAGAGGGAACAGCCCTGTCAAGTGGACGGCTGCGGCGCGCCTGAGTGAGGCCATGGCAGCAAGCGCGGCGTTCCCCGGTCTGTTCCGCCCGCGCAGTATAGGAGCCTATAGCTTAATTGACGGCGGAACCACGCAGAACCTGCCTGCGGATTTGCTGCTGGCCGCGGGAGCCGAACGGGTGCTGGCCGTGGATGTCAGTAAACATTATCGCCCTGCTCCGCCCTGCGGCATTCCGGATGTCCTGTCCGCCGCGCTGACCATCATGGGAGACGCGCTGGAAAACTGCAGTGCAAGAGAGGAACGCTATCGCCTCACGCCCCAGTTGCCGGAGAAAGCAAATTTGCTCAGCTTTTCTCAGATGCCCGCCTGCGTAGAGGCGGGGTATCGGGAGGCAAAGGCACATCTGCGCGAGATTCGGGCGGCGCTGAACGCATAATACGACTACAACAGTTTACAAAACGTTGCAACCTTGGTATAATCCAAGTATCAATTTCGGGAGGTTTGCCAAGCGTATGCTGAGAACAAACTTTAAGCCTTTTATCCTTCTCTAAGCCATAAAGAGTAGAAAGCGTCAGCTTTTCACAATCCAAAGGGGCGAGCCCCTTTTGTTGTTGTGCTCTTTATGGCATTTTTGTGTCCGAAAGAGCGCTTCAATGCTCTATTTTCCGTATTTTGCGGACATTTTTGGAGGGATTGTTATGTTAAAAGGATTATGGTTTTTTATAAAATTCAGCTGGCAGCACGAGAAGAAATATATTATTTACCGGGTGCTAAATCAGTTTATCGCATCCATAATTCCGATTGTAGCTGTGGTTATGCCGCGTTATATCATCAACGAGCTCATGGGAGCAAAGCGGCCGTCCTGCCTTCTGTTGCATATCGGCATCTTGGTGGGCTACACCTTTATCGCTGGTTCCATTTCGAACTGGCTGCAATGGACGGGCTTTACCCACCGCATTAAAATTTCACAGGCGTTTCAGGTTCTTCTCCATACAAAGACGATACACGCGGACTATGCCGATATTGAAAGCAGTCATTACCTTGAAATGAAGGAAAAAGCAGAGAAATTCCTTTTCGGCAACTGGAAGGGTTTCGGCTATGTGCTGGACATGGCTATCGAGATTATCGGAAAATCGGTTACGCTTATTGGCGTTATCGTTGTTGTGGCATCGCTGCATCCGCTGATGGTCATTTTGTTTGTTAGCCTTGTCCTCGCGTCAAGTTTTGTTGAGTCAAGAGTGCAGCGCAAACAGGCTGAAATGCGGCTGTCTCTGACGCTGACGGAACGCAGGACGATGTATTACAGTCAAGTTTTGGAGGACTTCTCCTATGGCAAAGAAATTCGCCTGAACAATATCGGAGCGTGGCTTCTGAGGCGTGAAAACGAACACTGGAATAAAGGCTATGACAGCTACAAGAAGAACAATGCCCTTGGGATCAAGTCGGACGTGTTTCATTCCCTTACCAAGCTAATCCAGCAAGTGGTTTCTTATGGGTATCTTGTGACTCGGGTTGTGAGCAGCAGCATCACCATTGGGGATTTTTCCATGTATATCGCGGGCGTCGCGGCGTTTTCAAACGCGATGCGGAGTGTTATGCAGAACATAGTTGAGGTTGCGGAATACCGAAACTATTACAAGGCAATTGAAGAGTATCTGGATATACCTGCAAATATGCGAAACAACAAGCAGCTGCCGCTGCCAATGGAACCCTATGAAATAGAGTTCAAGAATGTTTCTTTTTCCTATCCGGGACAAGGCGGATATGCTCTGAAAAATATTAATATACGATTAAGCCTGGGGCGTAAATTGGCCATTATCGGAGAAAACGGCGCGGGAAAGACGACATTCGTCAAACTGCTGTGCCGTATTTATGACCCGACTGAAGGGCAAATTCTGCTTAACGGCCTTGATATTCGCGACATGGATTACGAAGCATATATGGGGCTGTTTGCAACAGTTTTTCAAGACTACAAACTTTATGCACTCAGCTTGAAGGACAATGTTGCACTTTCTAAAAGCGAGCTTGCAAGTGACGGTGAGATTGAGTCTATTCTGCGCAAAGCGGGTCTTGGCGAGAAGCTCGACAGTTTACCGCAGGGCATTCACACGCTTGTCTATCGGGATTTTAACGAAGAGGGTTTTGAACCCTCCGGCGGCGAAGGTCAAAAAATTGCTTTGGCGAGAGCCTTGTTCAAGGGGGCACCGATTATTGTTCTTGACGAGCCAACCGCTGCGCTTGACCCAAGGGCAGAACATGAAATTTATCAGCATTTTGACAAGTTAGTCTCAGAAAAGACGGCGGTATACATCTCACACAGGCTCTCAAGCACACGATTTTGTGACCAAATTGCTGTGTTTCATCATGGTGAAATCGTTGAATACGGTTCGCATGACGAGCTCATAAAGGCCAACGGCCAATACGCCGAACTGTTTCAAATGCAGGCGAAGTATTATAGTCAAACTTAACGTGCAAATCCAGGCTCATCATTTCCTTTTCAAAAATTGTAATAAAGGAGCGCAGCTACCAGTAATACCAATTCGAATAAGAAAGATGACGAAACTCAAATCGAAAATTGCATACAGCACGCAACGATTTCCGATTTCTATCTTTCTAATCGGGATTGGGATAATATGCTGATAGCTGCGCCCGCATCTTGTATGGCAAGTTACGCTGCAGTTTCTAACCCACTTACTGTAACGCTTTGTATCGTTAGCGTTGTGCCCCAGCCGGCGCAGAACGCCAGCGGCGCGGCCTGCTCCAGTTTTGCTTGTTTGTGTTTAGACTCCTGAAATGATACAATTTCGCAATAAAATTTCGGGGTTTGTCCCCCCCTCATTTCGAGAGCGGTTCGTCTTTTTCAGAGCGAAATCCATAAACTTTATTCAGTATACCACTTCCCGATTTGGATAGCAATATTTTTGCACCCCCCCTCTGCGAGAATTTGCACCCCCCTTTGGATGATTTATACCCCCACTTCTGGAAGATATGTACCCCCCCATTGAATGGATTTTCCTCATCACATTTGAGGATTTGCCCCCCCCTTGCATCGATGTGTACCCCCCTCGAGCTTTTTGTCCCCCCGCCAATCAATACGAACAAAGAAAAAAGCCGCACCCTTT
>JAVBPP010000014.1:0-12320 GCA_031549535.1 Oscillospiraceae bacterium | reverse complement strand
TGACGGACGATGATATTCAGCTGCTCGACCAGGCCTTTGAAGCGGCGGCAAACGCAGGGGTGAAAAAGCTGAGCTATATCTGGGGCGTGTTCCGCCGCCTGCGCGAGCGCGGCATCGCAACGGCGGACGCCTATTGGGAGTGTCAGTTTCAGCGCGATATTCCTCCTGCACCAAACAGTAGTAAAAAGCGGATGAAGCCGGCATAAGTCATTCGGGTTGCCTGTGTAGATGCCGGCTCCCTGTGGCAAACGGCATCCAAAGGGAACGACGGTGCGTCTAGGAAGCCGCACCCTACGCGATATGCCCCATGAATTCCGCCGACGCCAGTCGGGTTGCATTCGTAGGGACGACGCCCACGTCGTCCCGAGGCCGGTTCCCTTGGCAAACGGCATCCACCGGGAACGACGGTGCGCCCGGTGTGCGCACCCTACGCGATATGCCCCATGAATTCCGCCGACGCCGTTCGGCAGCCAATCCTGGCCTCCCTCGCCGAGGGAGCTGTCCCCGCAGGGAGTCTCATGCGAAAGGGGTGCGGCCTATACCAAATAAAAGATAGAAATGCGAAAATCGACAATCGTTTTCTCCATGCGATTGTCGATTTGAGTTTCGTCTTCTTTTTTATTTGGCGGTATTATACCAATCAGTTAGGTGTCGGGCAGCAAATCCTCGCGGGGAATTTTCAGAAAATACTTCATCAGTCCTGCGTCAAGCTGTGAGCCTGCGCAATCTTGCATAATTTTAATTGCTTCCTCATAACTCGCCGCCTTACGGTATTCGCGGTTGGTGGTTATGGCTGAGTAGGTGTCGGCTATCGCGATAATACGCGACTCAATCGGTATCATATCGCCGGGGAGTTTGTTGTAGCCGTTTCCGTCAACACGCTCATGGTGAAAAAAAATCCACCGACTGATTTCTGTAAAAAATGTGTCATCCAGGAGTTGTTTTCCCTCGACAACGTGGTTGCGGATTTCGTCCCATTCTTCATGTGTCAGGGGTTCTTTTTTTTTGAGAATGGTCTCACTAATTCCGATTTTGCCAATGTCATGCAAAAGCGCGGCATCAAGCAATTTTGAGAGATTGATGGTCTTTTGCGTTTGCGTTGGCAGTTGCTTAAATAGCAATTTTACAATTTTATGCACATGCTGTGAATGCCCTCTGGTATATGCATCCTTTTTATCGATGGCGTTGACAAACGTGCGAAGGATTTGGAATTTGTGGTCTTGAATTGTCCGCTCAGCGTCATATTGCTGATTCAGCATGAGGTAAAAAAAGATGGCGCAGGCGAAAAACATTGCGCCCTCAAAAAAGAACAGCCAGTCGACTTCATTTGTAAGGGCTTGATACATGCCGACAAAATAGCTTCCGCAAAAAGTGAAGTTTAAAATTTCTTGCAAAACCAGCCTGCGGGTATCCTTCTTTTTCATCCGGTAGCTACGTTTTTTAATCATTGTATAAAGCTTATAGTGCTTGATGGCCGAAAGGCCAAGAAGAAGGCCGCCCCCAATCGCAAATAAATCACTGACAATTTCATTGAATGACATCAAGCCCACCCTCTTCAAACAAAAAGCACCGTTAGGCACATGACCCTTTTTTATTGCGCAGAACCACTCTTGAGCGGTTTCAGCGGAGCAATAATATAGTATATGTGCCTAACGCTTTCGAGGATAGTATTACTTCGCAAGGGGTAGCTCGGCAAACTGCGAAAGCCAGTTCCGTCCCTCATTGTATCAATTGCGCAAGCTTGTCAATCATTTGATCCATGAAAACCGGCTTTCCGATATATCCGTTCATCCCAGCCTGCAGTATCATCTCGATATCCTCTGGCATAATATTTGCCGTCATAGCCACAATCGGCAGCGTGGCTAAGTCCTCTCGCCCCTGTGCCCGGATTTCTTTTACCGCGCTGCAACCATCCAGCACCGGCATTTGCACATCCATAAATACAAGGTTGTAGTAGCCCGGCTGCGCGCCCTTCACCATGTCCGCGGCCTGTCTGCCATTTTCGGCCTCTTCAACCGCGATTCCCAATTCGCCCAGCAGTTCGCTTGCAATCATGCGGTTGATTTCAATGTCATCCACCACTAAGATGCGCAGGGCTGAAAAATCAAGCTCCTTCGCTTCCGCTTCACGTTCCGGGGCTTCTGCCGGCTGTGGCGCCGCCTTGGTTATCGGCACCACGATGGTGAAATAGAACGTACTCCCTTTACCGAACTCGCTTTCGGCCCAAATTGTTCCGCCCATCATTTCAACAATGTTTTTTGCAATGCTCAAGCCCAGCCCCGCGCCCCCGTGCTTGCGGGTTATGCTGTCATCCGCCTGCTCAAAGGGCTTAAACAGGCGGCTCATTTTATCCGCTTCGATGCCGCTCCCATTGTCCTTGACTGTGAACAAAAACTCGGAGGTTTCCGCGTCCAGCACGGTCTCTTTCACCTGCAGTGATATGCTGCCGCCATTGCCTGTGAATTTTACGGCATTCGCGTAAAGAGCAATTAAGACCTGCTGCAAGCGTGAGGGGTCAACGCATATGCTGTCGTTCACAAGCTCCTCGGCGCACGCGCTTCTTTTAATATTCTTCTCGTCTGCAGAAACGGCAACCACGGCGTCCACATCCGCAATCACTTTTGAAAGCTGTACCGTTTCCGGGTGCAGAACCATCCTTCCATCCTCAATAAGGGAGAGGTCCAACACATCATTGATAACGTGGAGCAGAACAGAGGCCGATTTACTGATTTGATGGATGGCGTCAAAGAGCTGCTGCGCGTCATCCGTGGGCTTTGCCAGCTGTGTGATGCCGATAATGGCATTCATAGGCGTTCGTATCTCGTGGCTCATATTCATTAAAAAATGGCTCTTTAAGCGGTTTGCCTCGCGCTCTTTTTCGGCCGCATTGAGCAGCATTTGTTCCCGCGCTTTTTCCTCGCGCAGGTCTTTGTGGTTGACAACCAGGCATTCCTTTCCGTCGTAAATAATTTTCTTCAAGTAAACAACTGCATCAAACGGCTCCCCGCCATAGCTTACAAATTCCCATTCTTTGCACAAAACCTCCTCCGTGCCCATGGCCTCTTCAAACAAGCTATCCAGGGGTGAAGCGGATAAAATCCAACCCTGTTCCATCTTCATCCGGCTCAAAAGCACGGATTCCGGCACCGCAAAAAGATTACGCCAGGAGCTGTTGGCAAACAGGAAGCTGCCCTCGGCAGGGCAGATTAGGGCAATGGGCATGGGCGTGCTCTCGATTACCTGCTGCAAATCGTGGTAGGCTCGATTCAGCGCGTCTTTTTGCTGCTCCAGTTTTTCAATCTCCACGCCCCACAACACAATGGCCTGGTTTCTCTCATATTCTGTGAGCGCTATATTATATAAATATCTGGTGGGCTGCCCATTTTTTTGTTCCACACACCAATAAATGTCACCAACAAATCCGTTTTTGCGGCATTCCTCCATATAGCGCAGATATCGGCTCTTGTCTTTCAGCTTATCCGCATTTTTTTGCCCCTTGCTTGTGCCGATATGCTCTTCATAATAGCGGTTTGATTCCACTACAACGTCGTCAACCAAAAGGGAATAGGCGATGGGCGCAGTTTCCAAAATGGTTTGCAGACGGTTTTTCACTGCCATGGTTTCATCGCGTGATTTGCTTAAGTCATGATTGAGCGCCAGCAATTGTTTGTTTCGCTTTCGCAGCATGGCAACAAAGAAAATGAGCAGCAAAATGATAATTGCACCGGCGATAGAAAGGGCTGCGATAACAGCAAACAGAACCGGATTCGATTCCCGCAGGGAGGGCGGCTTGTGGAGCAGCTGCGCACCCCGGGGGAGCCGGTTTTCCCCAATGCCATACTGCTGCATCACGTCATAATCAAAAATCCAGTTGTTTTCCGCTTCGGTTTCAATATAATCCTGAACCGAATTCCCCGGTGCTTCTAACAACGTTACCAGCATTTCGGCTGCCTTTTCCCCCTGCAAAAGCCCGTTCGTATACTTGCCGCCGAGCTGCCCCTGCCCCTGCGAACTCCCGAGTAAGCCGAAGACCGGAACCGGCGAAAGCCTTTTTAAATTGCTTTGCAGCTCGTCCTGCGAAAAATATCTGTTTTCACTGTCCAAAAAGTAGGAGCCACACAAAACCAGCGTGTCGCTGCCCAGCCCCGCTATCGTTTCCGAGATGTTCTCAAAGGGCAGATTTTCGTTATACACAATCGCTACCCGATCCTGCAAGGGTGCAAGCTGCACCTGCATCTCGCTTTTCCACCTGCGGCCGGTCAGCGTATCATCGTTTAAAACAAAAATGCGCTTCGTTTCGGGGAACAGCTCCAGCATCTGCCGCGCGGTTTGAATGGCTGAAATGCTTTCTACCACGCCATGCAGCTTTACGCTTTTTCCATATTGCTGCGAAGCCGCCAGCTCACTGTTATTGATGCCACAAAAAATAAGCGGAATATTATTTGGCAGTATATTATTAAAATTATTGAGTAAAAACTGAATTGCTTCATTATCCGAGACGATGACAGCATCGGGGGGCGAATGGAGAAAATCCACCGTGATTGCCGAAAGAGCCGCATTTTCCCGCAGTGTCATGTCCGTATTGCGAAATGCGTTTAAGGAAATATTATGAAAGAATATCTCTTCATTTTGGTTTAAAACCTCCCCAATTCCCTGCAGAAGGCTCTGTTCCCATGCCATTTCGGTTGAATAGGAGGATAAATGCAGCACTACTTTATTTGTCCTGTTCTGCAACGGCTTCATTTGCTTTAATAAATTCATTGTGCCGTCCAGCTCCATCTCTTTCAAAATAAGAGCTGCTTCATCCGTCAAATGCGCATATTGTTTATTTAGATAAATCGAACCGGGCGCGGATTCTATGAGACCAACTTCCTTCAGGTCGCCCGGCAAAAACAAATTGCCCGGCTCCCTCCCGGAGGTATCCGTCACCAGAATCACGTCAGACGCCCCGTTTCGCAGGCTGTCATACAGCAGGGTCAAGCCGTCGTATGCGGCATAGGCCCTAACATCCGCGGGCAGGTGTTTTTGAACTGCATTCCCGCGCAGAAAGCCTACTTGCTTGCCCTCGAAATCGGTCCACAGGCTATACTTCTGCGTGGAATCCTGCAATGCAATTGCAATCAGATTTACCTCACAAATCGAAACGGGAACTTCAACCAAATTAAGATATTCTTTATCGACGCTTTGTGGCTGATAGCAGATGCCGTCATAAATGCCCGCATTTACGCTCTCAACTGCGCTCTCCATATTCATCAGCGTAACAGAGACCTCTATGCCCATGCGCCTGAATAATTCATACACAAGGCGCTCGGTAAACACATTGGCATCTGTGCTGTTCACAAAATTTAAGCGCAGGGGTTGCGCTGTGCTTTTTTGTGCATAAACAGGCAATGAAGCGGCGGCAATGAGAAGCATGCTGATTACAATCGCCATTCTCTTGAACATGTGAGCATCCCCATCCTAACGGTTGTTATTAGTCCACCAACGAAACCTTGCCAAAGCGTGGTGGTATTTTCGCCGTCAGCCTGCGTTGTCCTCCTTGCTTTACGACAGTAAAGCCGCGTCGTCCGCCTTGACTGACGACAAAAACCCTCACCAATCTTCTGGCAAGCTTTCATTGGCGGACTAATAAAAATAATATGATAAAGCAGAAGGGACAGACACATGGTCCGCCCCTTTTTCCGTGATTGGCTACCTTCCGTTCTTCTCCAAAAACGCACGGAAGCCCTTGTAAGCCATATACAAATCCAGCTTGGAAACCACCTCAAACGGGGAATGCATCGAAAGCACCGGGACGCCCACATCCACCACGTCCACATTGTGGTTGGCGATATACATGGCAACGGTTCCGCCGCCGCCTGCGTCCACCTTACCCAGCTCGCCCGTCTGCCAGCAGACCTCCGCCTTGTTCAGCAGGCTGCGCATTTTGCCCATAAATTCCGCGGAGGCGTCCGAGGTGCCGGATTTGCCGCGGGAGCCTGTATATTTGGTTACAACGATGCCGCGGTTTAAAAACGCGGCGTTTTGTTTTTCCATCACGCCTGGCCAGGTGGGGTCAAACGCGGCGTTGACATCGGCGGAAAGGCATTCGGAATTCTGCAGCACATCATGCGGCAGCAGCCCCTCGCGCCGCGCGAGGTCGGCGATAAAATCCACCAAAAAGGCGGAGTTCATGCCCGTGTTGCCATCGCTGCCCACCTCTTCTTTATCGGCCAGAACGGCGATTGTGGTATACTCCGGCTCTTTGACGCTGGCCAGCGCCATAACCTCCGGATAGGCGCACACGCGGTCATCCTGCCCATAACCGCCTATCATGCTGCGGTCAAAGCCAATGTCACTCACGGGAAAGGCCGGCACCAGCTCCAGCTCGGCGCAGAGGAAATCCTCCTCCACAACGCCGTATTTTTCATGCAGAAGCTTTAAAATCTGCAGCTTAACCAGCTCGCTGCCCTTGTCGTCCTTAAACGGCAGGCTGCCGACCAGGATGTTTAATTCCTCGCCCGCAATGCCCTCGCTGAGGGTTCGTTTGCTCTGCTCCCCGCCCAGGTGGGGCAGTAGGTCTGTGATGACAAACTGCGGTTCCCCCGCCGCCTCGCCGATGGATACCGTCACGCGGGAACCGTCGCGCCGCATGATAACGCCGTGCAGAGAAAGCGGAATGGCTGTCCACTGATATTTTTTGATGCCGCCGTAATAGTGTGTTTTAAACAGCGCCAGCTCCGCATCCTCATACAGGGGGTTGGGTTTGAGGTCAATGCGCGGGGAATCAATATGCGCGGCGACAATGTTCACGCCCGCGCCGATACCGCGTTTGCCGAACACCGCCATGAGCATTGCCTTGCCCCGGTTGTTGACATAAACCTTGTCGCCCGGCGCGTAAGTATACGCTGTGTTATAGGCGCTGAACCCTTGCTCCGCCGCAAAGCGCATAAAATAGGCCGTGACCTCCCGCTCTGTTTTCGCGGTGTTTAGAAATTGCTTGTAGCCTGCGCTGAACTCCTCTGCCTGTTGCTTCTCTTCCTCCGAGATGAGCTGCGCAATGTGCTTGCGCTGCAAAAACAGCTCTTCCTTCAACTGCTCGGCCTGTGATTTTTCCTGATCCAAAAAAATTCCTCCTTTTAATAGAGTTTTTTAGGCGATTGCGAAACATACGGAGCGGCGGACGGCCAATGGCCGCCCCTACGGCATATGCGCATATCGAAACGGTGGCCTACAACATGTAGGGGCGCGCATTGCGCGTCTGGGACTTTCGCAATTGCCTAATAGAGTTTTTCATAAACGGCTTTCGCCTTTGTTACCTTATCAATATAATGCCCCGTTTCCTGCGAGGGAATACGGTCCAGGGTTTTGCCGTCGGCGGAGTTTTCCGCCTCCCGCAGCCAGCTGTTGACCTTGCCCCGGCCCTGGTGATAGGCCGCCAGCGCGGTCTGCTCGTCACCGAATTCCTCCATGAGCAGCTTGAGGAAGAAGCAGCCGTATTGAATTGCCACCTCCGGCTCCATCAGCTCCTCCTCGCCGCGCGTTTCATGCAGCTTGGTCTGCAGCCACAAAAAGGTCTCCGGCGTAATCTGCATCAAGCCTTTGGCGTTTGCGGAGGAGACGGCCTCTTCGTCAAAGGAGCTTTCTGTTTTGATGACAGCATATACCAAATCCGCGTCCAAGCCGTATTGCGCGGCATAGCTGTCCACAAGAAGCGTATATTCCTTAGGATGCATCAGTTTCAGCGCCGAACGCCAGCTCACGGCGCTGATGGCCGCCACTGCCGCGCAAAACAGCAGAACAAATGCAACTACTTTCAGTCTAACCCTTTTTTTCATGTTTATGACCTATCCCTTAACTCTGCCAACAACGCTTCGATTTGCGGCGCAAGCGCATGCACGGTGTCGCTGCGGATGATGACCTTGGCCGCGTGTGTATAATAACGCTCCTCCCGCTGAGCCTGCATGCGGCGCAGAGCCTGCTCTCTTGTGATGCCGTCACGCGCCAAGATGCGCTCCAGGCGCAGAGGCTCGGGCGCGGTTACGGCCACAAACCAATCACAGTCAGCTTTTAGAGGGCTTTCCAGCAGGGCGGCGCCCTCAAATGCGGCGGCCTGATAGCCCTCCCGCTCCGCCTGCTCCAGCTCCGCGCGGGCAAGGCGCGTGATGGCGGGGTGCGTAATGGCATTGAGCCTTGCCGTTTGCTCCGGGCTCCGAAAGGCTCGTTCCGCCAGCAGGGCGCGGTTCAACTCGCCCCCTTCCTGCAGAATATCCGCCCCAAAAGCCTGTTGCAGCGCGGCGAGAACCGGGCTGCCGGGCTGCGTGATATCCCGCGCCAGGCGGTCGCCGTCAATGGTATAGACCCCTGCCCCCCGCAGCGCGGCGCAAACCTCGCTCTTACCCGCGCCGGTCTGCCCAATAATTCCAATAATTTTCATCTGAATGACCATCCCTTTAGAAGCCGGTAGTATGAGAAACTTGTTTTTCATACTGTAACCTCACGAAAGGCGGCAGCGCGCAGCAAACGGTTGTAAACCGCCAGGCTGTCTCCGCTCTGCTCCGGCGCACGCACAAACAGGGTTTGTATCCCCCTGTCGTCCGCCTCCCGCAGCGCGGCAAACAGCAGCCTTGCCTGTTCCTCCGGCCTTGCAATGCCGCCGTAACGAATGCAGGGCAGCTCCGGCGGCACGGCATCCTCCGCAAAGCAGAGCACGCCCTTACCCTCCGGCTGCTCCTTGACATAGTGCAAAAAGCGCTCCAAATCTCCGCGCAACAGAATGACTGTTGCCTTTGGGGCATAGTGCCGGTACTTCATGCCGGGGGAATGCACGGGGGCATCCTCCGCCGGTTTTGCGCCCACGGCGCTGTCTATCTCCACTTGCCCCAGCAGCTGCTCCAGCTGCCTGTGGCTGACTCCGCCGGGGCGCAGCAGGCGCGGCGTCTCGCCGAGCAGGGAGAGCACTGTGGACTCCACGCCGACCTCGCTTTTGCCGCCGTCCACAATGGCGTCGATTCTGCCGTCCATATCCTTGCGCACATGCTCCGCCGTTGTGGGGCTGGGTCTGCCGGAGCGGTTCGCGGAGGGTGCGGCCAGCGGAACACCCGCCGCCGCAATCAGGGCGCGGGCAACGGGGTGAGCGGGCAGGCGCAGCGCAACGCTATCCAACCCGGCGCTGACAATATCGGGAATACAGGCCGCCTTTTGTTGAATGATGGTCAGCGGCCCCGGCCAAAAGGCCTGCGCCAACAGCAGCGCGCGCGGGTCAAGCCGCCGGACATAACGCTCCATCTGCGCGGTTTCGCTGATGTGCACAATCAACGGGTTATCCTGCGGGCGTCCCTTCGCCGCAAAGATTTGTGCCACCGCGTGCGCATCCAACGCATTGGCGGCCAAACCGTAGACCGTCTCCGTCGGAATAGCAACCAAGCCGCCTCGGCGCAGCAACGCAGCAGCCTGTTCAATAGCCTGCTTACAGCCGGGGTCGGGGATCGGAATCCAAAGTGTATTCATCCTTCCGTCGCCCGCAGCTTTTCCGCCGTGTCGGCTGTGATGAGGGTATCCACAATTTCGTCCAGATCGCCGTTTAAAATGGCCTCCAGGCGGTAGAGCGTTAAACCCACGCGGTGGTCGCTCACGCGGCCCTGCGGATAGTTATAGGTGCGAATACGCTCGCTGCGGTCCCCTGTGCCAACCTGGGAGCGGCGCTCGCCCGCGATTTCGCTCTCCTGCTTCTCGCGCTCCACCTCCATGATGCGCGAGCGCAGAATTTTCATGGCCTTATCGCGGTTTTTATGCTGGCTGCGCTCATCCTGGCATTCCACAACCGTGCCAGTGGGCAGGTGGGTGATGCGGATGGCGGATTCCGTTTTGTTGACATGCTGGCCGCCCGCGCCGCTGGAACGGAAGGTATCCACCTGCAAATCGGCGGGGTTGATATCGATGTCCACTTCCTCCGCCTCCGGCAGCACTGCCACCGTGACGGTGGAGGTATGAATGCGCCCCTGGCTCTCCGTCTCCGGCACGCGCTGGACACGGTGCACGCCGCTTTCAAACTTGAGGCGGGAATAGGCACCGTCGCCCTCAATGATAAAGCTGATTTCCTTAAAGCCGCCCAGCTCCGTTTCATTGGCATTGACAATTTCCGTCTTCCAGCCCTTTGTTTCGCCGTACATGGAATACATGCGGAAGAGCACACCCGCAAACAGGGCGGCTTCCTCCCCGCCCGCGCCGCCGCGGATTTCCACCACCACGCTGCGGTCATCGTTCGGGTCGCGCGGCAGAAGCAGCACCTTCAATTCCTCCAGCGCCTTTTCACTTTCTTCATGCGCTGTGTCGTATTCCTCCTGCACCATCTCGCGAAAATCCTTATCCATCCCGCCCGCGTCCAGCAATTGTTTTGCTTCTAAAAAAGTCTGCTGCACCGCCTGATAGGCTCGGAATTTTTCCACAACCGGCGTGAGCTGCTTCAGTTCCTGCATAAGCTTACGGTATTGTTCCATGTCCTGCATCACATTCGGCTCGCACAGCAGGGCGTTGACCGTTTCATACCGTTCTTCCACCAATTTCAGTTTGTCAAGCATACCGCTTTCTTACCTCTCCTCGTCTGCCGCCGTTTCTCCGCGCAGCACTTTCTTAATGTGTTTTTCCACCTTGACGCGCGGCACCATAACCTCGTGGCCGCAGCCCAGGCAGCGGATGCGAAAATCCATCCCGATGCGCAGCACCGTGAATTGCGCACTGCCGCAGGGATGGTTCTTTTTCATCTGCAGCGTATCGCCGACCCGGATATCCATAACCGCTCCCCTTTATGCTATCGTAATGAGATTGATTATATCACAAAAACGGAAAATTTACACGATAAAACGGAAAATATTCCGGGGGATTTGATTGCGCCAGAGCTGTTTTGCCGGTGGTTGCGTCTGTGGGGCGACCGTCCCCGGACGCACCGTCGTTCCCTTTGGATGCCGTTTGCCCCAGGGAACCGGCATCGGGACGACGGAGACTCCCTGCGTCCCTGCGGGGACACCTCCCTCGGCGAGGGAGGCCAGGATTGGCTGGCCGAAACGGCGTCAGCGGACATTGCGGAGTACAATGCGTAGTACTGCGCATCATCTAAAAGTAGACAATCGAACATGGATATGATATACTCAAAAGAAGGGGTGTATCAACATGTCAATGAAACCAGTATATCTAACAGAAGAAGACAGAGTGAGAGTCGAAAAATTCGCCAAAAACGGAACACATAATAGCCATTTGATTGTGCGTGCAAATATACTGTTGGTGTTAGATCGAACCGGTAAAAAGGACCATATGAGAATAACACGAACAGCTGAAACCCATGGCGTAACGAGACAAACAGTGTACAACATCATAGCGGACTACCATAATGCAAAAGACATAAACGATTTTTTGTCTAGAAAACCAAGGGAAACTCCGCCGGTTCCGCCAAAAGTAGATGGTGAATTGGAAGCTCGCATCATTGCGTTAGCGTGCAGCGAACCGCCCAAAGGTTATGCAAGATGGACAGTGAGACTTCTATCGGAAAAAGTTGTAGAGCTTGATTTTATTGATTCCATTTCACCTATGACAATTCAGCGACTTTTAAAAAAACGAAATATCGCCCTCATTTGAACAAAATGTGGTGTATCCCACCAAAGCAAAACGCAGAATTCGTTGCACACATGGAAGATGTTCTAGCGGTTTATTTAAGACCATACGACAAAAAAAGACCTGTAGTCTGTATGGACGAAAAACCATATCAGCTTCTAGATGACGAGTATGAGAGTATTGAAATGAGCAAAACGAATCATACGCGAAAATATGATTGTGAATACACAAGAAAAGGAACCTGCTCGATTTTCATGTTTACAGAGCCGCTTGGATCATGGCGAGAAGCACATGCTCTTGCGCAAAGACGTGCAGAAGATTGGGCGAATCAAATGAAATGGCTGATTGATGAGGTTTACCCTGATGTTGAAAAAATTATTTTGGTTATGGATAACTTGAACACACATACTATTGCATCATTTTACAAGTTTTTCTCTCCCGCAGAAGCATTCAGGTTGTCGCAAAAGCTAGAAATCCATTATACCCCTAAGCATGGTTCTTGGTTGGACATTGCCGAAATTGAATTGTCGGCGCTATCTCTACAAGGTCTTTCCGACAGGAGAATCCCCACCATCGAAGCTCTAAATGAGGTTCTTAGGGAATGGAGTATTAATAGAAATGCGAATCAAAAAGGAGTCTCTTGGCAGTTCACTGCTGCTGATGCTAGAATGAAATTGAAACACTTATATCCCGTGGTCGAATTGTAAAGATTTTAATGGTACATGGTAGTAGGG
>JAVBPP010000047.1:0-4196 GCA_031549535.1 Oscillospiraceae bacterium | reverse complement strand
CTTAGGGAATGGAGTATTAATAGAAATGCGAATCAAAAAGGAGTCTCTTGGCAGTTCACTGCTGCTGATGCTAGAATGAAATTGAAACACTTATATCCCGTGGTCGAATTGTAAAGATTTTAATGGTACATGGTAGTAGGGTGCGCACACCGGGCGCACCGTCGTTCCCTTTGGATGCCGTTTGTAGCAGGGGAGCGGCCTCGGGACGACGAAAACTCCCTGCGTCCCTGCGGGGACAGCTCCCTCGGCGAGGGAGGCCAGGAGTGGTTGGCCGAAACGGCGTCAGCGGACATTGCGGGGTACAATGCGTAGGGTGCGCACACCGGGCGCACCGTCGTTCCCTTTGGATGCCGTTTGCCCCAGGGAACCGGCATCGGGACGACGGAGACTCCCTCCGTCCCTGCGGGGACAGCTCCCTCGGCGAGGGAGGTTGGGACGCGCTCTTTGGCTCCCTCTCCGAGGGAGCTGCCGCCCGCGAGGCGGTTGCCGCCTGCGAGGCGGCTGAGGGAGTTCCCGGCGGCAGACTGCCAAAACGGCGTCGGCGGAATTTGCGGGGCGTATCGCGGGGCGCACATT
The DNA here is from genome assembly GCA_031549535.1 of Oscillospiraceae bacterium. GTDB lineage: Bacteria > Bacillota > Clostridia > Oscillospirales > Acutalibacteraceae > JAVBPP01. The sequence goes on along the minus strand of JAVBPP010000047.1, from coordinate 3,620 downwards.
GCGCGTCCTATGATTTTTTCCTGCGCGGAAACCCTTGGGCAATACCGACCGCGCGGCGGATACCAAGAATAAACGGCGCGCCGTCGGAATGCAGCCGCGCAATGCGCACCCCTACGAGAAACTGCCCTCAAAGGGGGGCTACAGTGGCAGTTCGCCCAACTCAATTAAGCGAATTTCATGTTTCATGGCGTCCTTCAAAAGCGTTACCAACGTTTCGCTTGCGGAAAACAGGCAGGAGCAGGGCTGATTTTCGCGGATATCCCCCGTCAAGACAAAGCGGGAGTCCACAATCAGCCTGATTTGCCCGCCCCGGCGCTTCAAGTTATATTGAATGGCACCTTCCAGCTGGAAGGCGTGCTCTGCCATCAGAACTACTTTATGCCCGCGCCGAATGACATTCGTCAGTTCGGCGGCTGCCTGCGTAAGCACAGCCGTCTCGGCCGAAATATATACCCTTTCCTTACAGGCGCTCAGCATGTTGTTTATCTTGTCCAGAATCGCCGCCTTGCCGTTTATGGTAATATATGCGCTGAGCGGAGCGGCGGGTGAAGGCATATGTGCAAGCAAAAAATCAGCGGCTGTGTCCAGTTCACGGCGCTTGTTGGCGCAAAATTCCGCAATCGGAGCCGGGGAATACTTCTGCGCCGCCCCGTCTACAAGAAACGCTCCGCCCTTTTCACACAGGCCCGCCAAAGCAAGGTACACGTTGGAACGGGATATTCCCGTTAGCTTGGCGCACTCATAACCGGTCATTTCCCCATGCGTGGAAAGGCTGAGATAGACAGTGGCCTCGTTATTTGTCAGCCCAAAACCAATGAGACAGGAAATAATATCCATCACAGCACCTCGGCCAGCAGACTGGCGCCGGATTGCGCAGAAAGCAGTGCGGGGGCAACGTCGAACACGGTGATAGCGCCTTTCCTGCCATCCGCCGCCATTCTGGCCACTGCCCGGGCATAGGCAACCAGCACCGCTGCGGTAAACTCCGGGTTCGCGTCCGTTTGCAGCGCAAATTCCATATGGTGGGTGTTTCCCTGCCCCGTGCGGCCGCTTCGAAACACGAAGCCCCCGGTGGCGGTGTTGCCATGCTTCTCCTGAAACTCCTGCGGGCTTACGAAATGCAGCTTGGTTATGTGATTTTCAAAATAATAGGGCATGGTTATGATGTCATGCGCCACCTGCGTGGCGTCCGCCCCGTCCTGCAGCACAACGTAGCACTCCCGAATATGTGTTTCGGCTGCGCTAAGCTTGGGCATGGAGCCGGAACGAACCTGCGCAACAGCGCTTTCAATCGGGCAGGTATATTGCACCGCATCCCGCACGCCCTCCACCTGACGCAGGGCGTTTGAATGCCCCTGACTGATGCCCCTGCCCCAGAAGGTGTAGCTCTGCCCCTCGGGTAACATAGCGGAGCAATACAGGCGGCTGAGCGAAAACAGTCCCGGATCCCAGCCCGCGGCTATCAGCCCCAGCTTGCCTGAGGCGTTCAAGGCGGCGTCCATGTCCGCAAAATAACGGGGGATATCCGGATGAATATCAAAGCTGTCAACGGTGTGAAAATATTGCGCAAGGGTCGGGCCCTGCGTGGGTAAGTCAGAATGCGAGCCCCCGCAGAGAATAAGCACATCCACCCTGCCTCGCCATGCCGCGGCCTGCTCCAAAGATAGCACCGGCGTAGTTGTGCGGGTCTTCACCTGCCCGGGTCTGCGCGTGAAGATGGCGGTCAGCTCCATATCCCGGCTCTGTTCCACGGCATACTCGACGCCGCGGCCCACGCTGCCATAGCCCGCAATTGCAATTTTTATCATTTCCCCTGCCTCCTTATAGTGGTCTAAATTAGGAATACTATAAGAAGAATACACTGAATTCTTTGTACTGTCAAGTGGCTTGGCTATACTACAAGTGTCCGTTTTTGATGTATGCTATTACACCTGCACCAAACAGTAGTAAAAATTTTGCGGGCCAAAATCCCATACATCAAAGCATTTTGACCCGCAAAATTAACTACTGTTAAGTGCCGGAGTAATATGTTCATTCATAACGCTTTAAGTTTGCAAAGAAATTTTGTATAGGCGTTTGGTAGAGTTCGGATAATGCCAGCAAAACGCTCTAGGCTAAGCTCAACAATGCTTCCGATAACTCATTTGCATGTATCTCAAACCATTTCATTAGTTTTGTGGATAATATTGCCTGTCCCAAGTAAATATGCCTGTTATCCGCATTAGATTGAAAATATTGATTATAATAGTCGCAAACGCTTATCTGGTAGTAAAACACGTAGGGCATCATTTTCAAATCATATTTGTTTAGAGACGCAAATTTCAGATAGTTTTTTGTGTACTCGGCAAGCTCAGGAATTATGATTGTACCATCTTTACATTTCGGACTACCATAAATATATGAACGGATTATCTCCCATACTATTGGGTGGATACAGGCCGTTGTCCAATCAATAACTGCGGCGATGCTCCTGTCTGCGCAAATAAGCTGGCTAATAAAAAAATCACCGTGAGTATTGCCTCGCGTTAGTTTTGACAGGTCTATTTCCGGCACAGAAAAACGTGACATCAGCTCAATCCTGTATTGCAAATCGTCCGCCGAATCACGATGATTATTTTTTATGGCATAAGCATATGATTTTTTATATGAGGTCAACGCTGCTTGCGGTGTCATATACTTGAAGAAGCCTTCTCTAATTCCAACGGGCAAGTTTTTATAACCGCATAAAGCAGTATGTATTTTACCTAATTGGTATTATGCTGGATTCTCCAAATCAATGGAATAATCTTCTTTGATTGTGGAGAGCACGACGGAGGTTTTTGTGCTGGAAACACCGCCGACGCATTTAATTTCATTGAGCAGCTGCTCTAGCGTATGCGTGGAACGGGAGACAATTTTCAACAAAAAGTCATAGTCCCCGGCGATATACTGGCACTCAATAATTTGCGGGCACTGCTTCACAAATTCTTGAAACGTGCTGCTGTATTTTGGATGCTCCAAGCTCACGCTCATAAAAACAGTTAAATCCAGTCCCAGCTTTTTGGGATCCAAGGCGAGGGTGTATTGCTTGATGATGCCGGAACTCTCCAGCTTTTTGATGCGCTCAATTACGGCGGAAACAGACATGTTCACCTTGCCCCCTATAACAGAAGCATTTTCCCGCGCATTATGTTTTAAACACTCCAGGATTTTAATATCAATTTTATCCATAGCAATTCCCTTCCGGCAATATCGATTTTAAAGGTATTATACCAACAAAGTACGAACGAATCGTTCGCTCCCTAGTCTTTTATAATAATAATATACTCTTTGCCGTAATTTGTCAAGAATATGTTTCTTTTTGCATTTTTTAACATTTTTTATACAAAGGCGGCACTGACAGGCGTCGCGATACAGGGCTCCGAAAAATCCCCACAACCGAAGGACGCCTTCCCGAGCTTATTTGAAAAGAAGAAGCAGCAGGATTGGTGGGTGAGGAAGGAGCGGATGGAGGGGTTTGCGAAGGCGAAGAAGGTTCAAAATTCTTTATAGAAGCGGTCTAATACCAATCATCACCATTAAGAATACTTCTTGCAAAACTCGGCAAGAGCGCATACATGAAACGCTCGTTACCGAATTTT
>JAVBPP010000072.1:0-13047 GCA_031549535.1 Oscillospiraceae bacterium | reverse complement strand
TTCCGGCATGACAATCCGCAACGAGCAAAAGAGCTCCTACCGCGGCACAGCCCAAACCACAACCCTAACCGGCGGCGTGTGCGCGATGGCCCAAGGGAGCAACCCAGACTACAGCTCTTACATGACCGGCTATGTGATTGAAAACATGAGCGTAATCGGAGACAAAACGGTAGTAGAATCTGTACGCGAAAACGGAAACTCAGCAATTGACTCGGCGGCTTCCACTTCCGCCACCACGTTCAGCACGGGTGGATTTATCGGCAACACACAATCCTCCGTGATACGCAACATTGATGTAAGTTATACCGATTCCAGCATCAACGCACACCAACTCTCCTACTCCTCTCTCAAAGGCAATGTTTCTTTGGGGGGAATTATCGGATACAGCAGCGCAACGGGCATCACCGACCTCAGTTTTCATGCCCTGGGCAGCACCGCCATTTCCGGCATTTCCAGCACAGGCACCGCGGCCGCCACAAAAAACGCACACGGCGTTGGAGATATCTATGTAGGCGGCATCGTGGGGGACTACAATGTAGCCGCAACTATGAGGAATTTAACGTTCACCGGTGATTACAAAAAAAATCCCGCAATCAGAACAGTTTCCTTAATCGCGAACCAATCCTCAAACAGCCCCAGCCTCGGCGGCATCTGCGGCTATATGACAAGCGGCAGCTTTTCCGACGTGGTGGTAGACAATGCCTATATTTACGGCGAAGCCTATAACGACACCGTTTCCGCCACAGACACCGATATTATTGTCGGCGGTGCAATGGGGCTTGTCACCGGCACCTTTGCAACGCCGCAGGCCGCCGCTGTGCGCAACACCGTGGTGAAAAACTGCAACATTGAAGCCATCGGGCGCGAATATACTCTGACCTATGCAGGCGGTGTGATGGGTTCCTCCTTCTCCTCCGCCCACATCCTGTATAACTGCGCGAGTAACAACAACCGCGTTTACAGCTATGCGCAGAAAAAATGGGCGGCAGCCGGCGGCGTTTTGGGCTATCTGTATGACGCCACTAAATATGTTGAGAACTGCGGCTCCTTCGGCGACAGGCTCATTGCGCAGTCCACAGCGGACGAAACCTACAATGCGAAGGGCAACTTCCAATCCCATTCCATTACGGGGGGGATTATCGGCAAGGTAACTTCAGCCGGCGCCACCGGCTATGTCCGCAACTGCTATTCCAACGCGAGCATGGAAACCATCAACCCGGCTGACCGCAACTTCCGCGGCGGCCTGGTCGGCTGGAACAGCAACAAATCCACCGGAACGGCTGTTATCAACAGCTTTTTCGACCCCGTGGCCGCCGGCACAACACGGTCGACTGACTTGGCCGATATCCCAAGCGGCTCCACCTTTATCGACGGCAACCCCACGGATTCCAGCAAAACCGTAGCAATGGGCATTACTCTGGTTAAGGACGCAGAATATCACAGCTATGCGGCCTTGGATTTTTCACTGATTAGCTTGACGGATGAAGCGCTGAGCGCCGCTATTCTCACAGGGATTCAAAAGGACGGCGTGGACTATCAAGAATCCCCGTCAAAGCCCACCTTTATTACGGACGCAAACAAACCGGCGGTTTCGGTTGATTCAAGCGCACAGGAAAAAATGCAGGTTTCCTATCAAGCTGCTAGCCCCTACGGGTTCCGGGCGCAGACGGACGGCAGCCACAGCGGCCTTGTTTATGCCGTGATGCAGGTCAAAATTAACGGCACTAGCTACGATTTCAATCAAAAACCGGTTTTCCTGGGTCCGGTGCCTGCGCATAGCGGCGTGGATCTTTATCAAAATTCAGTCAGCAGCGCAAACAAACTGACTGCCCCCACAACCAGCATCACGCTGGACGACCCGGATATCACCACGAAGTTTATTGCAAAGCTGGCGTTTGCGGATGATTCCATTACAGACATGGACTATGTAACCTGGGAATTTTCCGATAACCAAACCACACCGTTTACACCGGTGCTCGGCGCTTCAAACATGATGGGCTACGCCTCCTTGGCGCTAAACGGCAATGTGCTTTCCGTAACACCGGATGTGCAAATTGAAGAAGCGAAGGTCTTTTATCTGCGCGCAAGAAGTGCACTGGACCCCTCCAAGGTTTCCAACGTTGTGAAATTGACCATCGTGCCCACCTATGTCACGGGCATTAAAATCACACAGGGCGTGAATGACGAGAATTCCACAGCCAACCCCATGGGTTTGGGCAAAACCTTCTATCATAGTGTCAGCGCAACCGTGCGGCCGGATAATGCGAGCCTAAAAACCTACAATATTGTAGGCTATAAGCTGAATCAAAGCACCCTGCAGCCGCTCCCGACAGCGCTCATCGGCATAAAGTCAGACGGCACGATTTCCCCGGATGAGCTTTACACCACCGGCACGGTGGTAACCCCCGGCTCCAACAAGGTAATTGAGGGCGAGCTGTTTGTTGTGTTTGCCGTCACCCACGCAAAAGTGCACCCGGCCTGGAACGACAGCAACGTCGCCGCCGGTTGGGGCACCATTCAGGAAGACCGAACCCTGCGTTCCGCGCCGATTTACATGAAGGTGACGGCCGGCGCAGTGGTGGATGTTATCGCCACAGGCGTAAACCAGGTTATCTACCCCTCCAGCGGCACAAACGCGCCCAACTCGAGCTATTACATCTTTGAAACAACGCCGCTGCCGGGCTATGCAAACAAACCCGCAATGGTTTATTATTCCATTGACGGAAAAGCGCCCGTGACCTTTGACACCACAAAGGATGTTGACGACAAAGGCTACGCCTACCTGAACGATGCATCCAGAAGCTCCCGCTACACCATTTTTGTGCCGAATAACTGCACAAACATCAAAGTATATATTACCTATTTCCCGATGATTTACACCTATTTCAAATGCTCTGTAAATGGGCTGTTGATTGACGTAATTACCCCGCGCCCGCTGTCAAAATATGTGCTGGAAGAGGATATCCCCGCGACGGTTTCGAGATCCGGCTATCTGTTTGGCGGCTGGTTCGACCAAAACGTGCAGTCCGGCAGCGCAACACTGGCGGATTACGGCTATCAGCTCAAGCCCTCCCGCCAGGAAATTGACGAAAACGGAGAGCCGATCTTCCACGATTTGCTGCCGGTATCAGACAACGCCACAAGCTTTACACTTTACGCCCGCTGGCAATACAACGTGACAATCGAAAACAGCGCCTCCATGGACACGGCCAGCTGCGAAAATGTTGCCCAGGGCGAGGCCTATCAAACCGGCGCTCCCATCAATATGTTCAGCGACTTGGTGCTGCGTTTGCGCAAGCCTGCCAATTACGCGGGTGTGCCAAACTATAAAATCACAATCAACAACGTTGCTTACACCCTGCCGGAGGCACCGGAATGGCTACCGGATGAGAACGGCGGCCAGCACGCGGACATCACCATCCCCGCCTCTGCTCTTGCAGAGCCGCCGATGCAGGGCACCGGGCAACCCACGTTGAATTCCTGCCCCGGCCCGCAGATTAAGCTGGCCACCTACCACACTAACCTGCAACTGATACCCACCGAGGATGATGCCTTTGCCGCAGCCCTACCCACCATCCCCAGGGACGGTGTGTTCACCTTCGCCTACAGCGTTAACCACACCCGGCGCAGCGCCTCCTCAAGAACCTATGGCTACGCCAACCCAACGTTCACCAATAACCTGCGTTTTGAATTTTCCGCCCCGCTGCCCAAGGGCACAACACTCAAGCTCTACCGCCGCGTCGGCGCAAACCTCACTGCGCGCGAGGGCTATGAAACGCAGAACATGTTCTATTCCAAGCTCACGCAGGACAAAGCCTCGTTCAATTTTTCCGATTTTCGTAAAATGGGGACGCAGGACTTGGCAACGGTGCAGCAGTTCCAGGCTTTTCTGGAGCCGCGTTCCCATGTCTCGGAGCAGTTCTTTGTTGTTGTGATTCCACCGTTCCACATCTTTGGCGCCAATCAGGGGCTTTTATCAAACTTGAATGTAACCGTGGGCTACAACAACGGCGGCGACTTTGCCTCCTCCCCAAGCACGGATAATAAGAACGTTGTGCTCAAAGGCAGCCAAGGCGTAAACGGCCTGGCAGAAGGCACTTTGGACGTTACCCCCGGCTCCGGCCTGATGGGGGGATCCTTCCGCTTCACCCCCCCTGCCTCCACGCCTGAAAACAACACGCGCCACCAGGACCGCCGCTACGGCGTTTCCCTGAGCTTCCGCAACGCGGACAATACCCCCCTCACGCTGCCGAACAACACGGTTGTGCGCTATAACGGCGCGGAGCGCAGATCCACGACCAATGAGCCGATATTTGTGATGAATTTCAGAGAAACCTCCGGTGATTACAGCGTTACGCTGCCTGAGGGCTACGAGTTCCCGGCGGGGACGAAGCTGCAAATTCAAATCATAGAAGCAGACGAAGAGAGTTTTGCGGGCGAGGATTCGGTGCCGCCGAAACTCATCGGCGGCGATAGCTGCGCCACTGTCCTTTTATAAAAAATGCCCCACAAGGCGAGGTGATATGATGCGCAAAAAGAATAACCGCGGGTTGACCGTTACAGAAGTGCTTGTTGCCCTGGCGATTGTTGCCATGCTGGCTGCCGCCGTCGTGCCTTCCATGCTCGGCTACGTGCGCCTGAGCCAGGAGCGCAAATTGAATAACACGGCGCGCACAATCTATTTGGCTGCTCAAAATCGCCTTTCGGATATGCAAAGCAGCGGCGCGCTGGAAGAGCTTGCGCTGTTTGACGTGTTCGGCGGCACGGGGGAGATGAAAGGCGGCTACCTGGAGAACGAAACCGCCACCTCCGGCAAATTGCCCGCTGAACTCACAGGCGAGCAGGATGAGGCAAACGAGCCATATTTGTATTATATAACCATGGCCTTGGACGGAGAAGACGACGAGCATCTGCTGCGAATGCTGGAAAACTATGTTGACCCCCTGCTTCTAAGTGAATCCATCAGCGTGGAATTTAACGCGCTGACCGGGAAAATTAAGGCTGTGTTTTACAGCGAAAAAATTGAGAACTTCCGCTACGACGGTGCCGAGGATGAGAGCAACCTGCTCTTTGCGCGCAACTCCTCCCACCTCAAGGGGGTCTATCAGGTTGACACAACCGGCAAAGCGCAGGACTATCTGCCGCCAATGGATGTAAACCTCTATGACGACATGGCGGATTCGGCAACCGGCGATTTTACCGTCGGCGTGAAAAATGCGCTGTGCGTGGAGGCAGTTTTACGCAACGACCAGGAGGAGGAAGACCAGACATACACCATTGATTTACTGGATGCGGCGGGGAATCGCCTGCCGGATGCGGCGGAGAACAAAAACCTTTCTTTAACGTTTGACCCGCAAGGAATAACAGCCAGCTCCTTAGAACAGGCAATTGCCGAGCCCTATGAAGATTTGGAGCAGGATACCCACGGTGCAGGTGTTTTGATAGAAGGAAAGCACCATCACACCGTCTTTAAAACGAGTATCTTGGACGGCAGTTACACCAAAGTCACCTGGGTGCTGGACTATCTCGACCCGGATTATGCCCTCGGCGGTTTTCTGCCAAACAGCATACAGCACTATTATCCCAGCATAACGGTGCAGGATATCAGCGCGCGCTTCTACAACAACAAAGCCAGCGCAACCGTCTATCAATCCATGCGCCGCAACGCGTATTTTCATTTTGTTAATATCGGTGACCCCGCCACGGCGGATGACGACCAATATCTGCTTGAAAACGCCCGTCATCTGAACAATATCCGCTACCTGACGCAGGATGCGAGGAGCTTTATACAGGCCAGGGACATCAACGCGTCTGACATCATCAATTTCGCGCCCTTGACATGGGTTCCGAATGCCGCACACAGCACCATTGATATGACAATGGGGTTCCGTGGCACTTACAACGGCAGCGGGTATCGCCTTGGGGGTCTGCGCATAAGCGCCCATGCCCCCAAAAAAGACGTGGGTCTGTTCGGCATATTGGACGGCGGCAAGGTACAGTCCGTTCAGCTGGAGAGCTCTGAAATTATCGCAACTGAGGGCGGCAACGTCGGCGGCCTTGCAGGCTTAGCCAAAAACGGCGCGGAAATTACCCAATGCAAGGTAGAGGCGAATGTGCTTTGCATGGGCGATGGTGAAACGGCCAATGTGGGCGGCATAGTAGGCATGCTCAGCGGCGGAACGGCACCCAGCAGGCTGCACCTGTCCTACACCGCCGGGTTCTTCTACCCGGGCAACACGGTGGCGGACGCTGATAAAGAGGGGGCAGAAATCCACTATGACCTCGCGTATCACGTTCCGGAGATGGGCATAATGGATAGCACAAGCCGGGAAAGCGGCAGCGTGATTGTGGACGGCAACTACCGCGACGACGTTGCCCTGGGCGGCGTTGTGGGCAACGTGGAAGAAGGCTGTTTGTTGGATAGCTGCTATAACAACGCCAGAGTCAATATCCTTGCCAGCAAATTTTCCGAAGAAGGCGAGGACGCCTACCTCTCCACAGAGCCGGAGCTGATGCCCGCGCTGACGCATGCCACAGACATCCGCAGGGTTTGCATCGGCGGCGTTGCCGGGCGCAACGGCGGGCAAATTACAGGCGTATATAACACAAATTTCATCGGCACTTACAAGGTTGGGTCGCGCAGATCCAGCAGCGCCGCGATTGTGGGGTTGAACGGACCCACCGGAAGCTGCACAAACTCTATGGCTCTTTTGGGAAATGTAGCGTTGGCCTTGGGCGGTTCAAACCAAAACACCAACAGCATAATTGTATCTAAGGAAGATTTGGCAGCGGCAGCCGCAGCGCTGACCCCGGCATTTGCAGCCACAACTCCAGCATCGGACGACCCGGCGGAACAATTGAACAGCGAGAATTACCCATACCCCGCAATCAAGGGCAACCCGCATAACAGCGACTGGGAAAACATCAAATCCGTTCCGATTGAACGGGATCTCTCCTGGGTTGAGGTGAAATCCGCCACAGACCCCTTCTCTGCAAATTACAAGGAAATTCAAATTACCACAGCAGACAGCTTTTATGAATACAACGCAACCCAAATGCAACTTTCCTTCAGCTATGATAAAACAAAGCTGGAGATTGACACAAGCAACAAGCTGCTCGAAGGGGCAAGCAGTACGTCGCAGGGCAACCAGGTTACCATAACGCTGTATATTCAACCCGGCGCACTGTATAAGGTTCGCTTTTATGCCATTCCAAACCTTGAGCCGCTCAGTGACGAAGATACGGTAACTGTGCGCCGCTTTGTTGGCAAGCCGCAGAACAACCCCTTCCTATTGCAGGATTCTGACGTAAGTGACCCAGTTTAGGAGTTTGCTATGAATCAAAATTTACAAAAAGACAAGCGCGGCATTACAATGGTGTGGGTGCTCATCTTTCTGCTGATTACCACTGTAATTGCACTATCCATTGCGGGCGCGGCCTATATGGCAAACACCACCCAGTTACAATACAGGGATAACCGGGCCTGTTTTTACTATGCCAACAACCTGGCTCAGTGTTTTACCGCGCAAATTGAAGGGGCGATTGACACCAGCGAAGATACGGCCTGGAACAAGATTGCGCAAAGCGTTTATGACGCGGAATTTTCGGGCGCTACTCCGGCGGACGCAACGGTCAGCGCTGCGGGACTGACGATGGAGGAAGCAAACGGGGAGTTTTGGACAGAGCAGGATGGCGCATCTGAAATTAAAATTAGCTTAAGCGAGCAGCAGGTTACGGTGATGCAGGCTTACAGCGCCGCAGAAGATGCCGTGGGGCAGCCGGGCGACTGGGATTATATCCCCGCAAAGTCGGAAACGCCGGAGAGCACGAGCGTTCGCTTTCAAATGCAGCTGCAAATCAAGGCGACAAAAAACAAGCAGAGCTACACCACCACTGCCAGATACCGCTTTGATGGCATGGCGGTAGGCGTTCCCACCGGAGCCGGCGGCGACGGAGTTTTGCTTCAAAGCGGAAATTGGGAATTGTTGGGGTATACAAAATGGCAATGAAACAAAGAAAGTGCCTCCGGGTAAAGGCCGGTAACAACCGCGGCGAAACCATCATCGAGGTGGTGGCAAGCATAGCGCTGTTTACAATTGCAACGCTCTTTTTGGTCAGCTCCCTGTCGTTTGCCCTAAACATGGTGCGCAAGGCGAACGCCGAATATTTGGCGATGCATGAAGAAATCCAAGCCATAAACGATGGAAGCCTGGAAAATAAAACCCCTATGGAACCGGATATCCGGCTGAAGATTGACATCGAGGCGGGCGACTCCTCCCTTGTCAACGGCCACGAAAGCTTGCTGGAATCGGCGGACGCCTATCAAACCGAGCACGGCATTGTTATTTTAAAACCTTAAAGCAAGGACGGTCATTTGCGTGAAGAGGAAGCTGTTACAATCCAATAAAGGAATGTCACTGACGGAACTGGTTGTGTCGCTGGCCATGATGGCGATATTTATCCCGGTTATTATCACCAGTGTGCTACAGGCGATGGAATTCTTTTCGCGTACACAGGAGATGTCCGAAATGAGTGTGCTGGCCTCCAATATTGAGCGCACACTTGTGGACGAAGTCAGCTACGCCAAAAACATCGATTCCACCGGTGACGCTGCTTTAGTCTTGGAAAAATACGGGCAAAAGCCGGTTACCATCAGCGTGGACACTGTGACGCGCAGAAATGGTGAACAAACGCAAGTGCTCACGCTGAACGGTGAAGCGGTGTTTGACGCAGGTTATTACAATCGTTGTAGCGTAAAAACACTAACGTTTCACACCAATTCCAATGGCATCACCTGCTTACTGGAGCTGGAAGGTCAGTTCTCAAACTATCAAACAACATTCCGTTTGAGCACTCTGTATGACGATTAGTTAATTTTTTGTAACAAAAAATCCGAGCCTGGAATTCTGACGAATCCCAGACTCAAATTTTTGGTGGACGTTAACGGACTTGAACCGCTGACCCTTCGCACGTCAAGCGAATGTAGAACGAAAGAAAAACAGGAAGAACAATAGATTTTACCGGCATTTTTCGGGCTCCAAGAGCGCATTTTTTGCTCTATTGTCTTGTGTAGTGTCTTTTACTGACTTTTAATCTATATTATTTTTTGTTTTTTATTTTTTGTATTGACTTTTTTGTGCATTTCACTTAGATACAATAGGATAATTTAACTAATTTATAGTTTACTATACAAATTTTGCAACTTTTTGTATTTTTTCCTTGCCTTTTCCACAATTTTATGCTACTGTTAGTAAAAATTTTGTTGTCCTTTTATTTTTCCAGAAGTCTCCTGTATTTAAATCACCTGTCATTGCATATAATAGAGTAGATTTACTGTGTCAGGAGACCCAAGTATTGAAAATGCTTTTTAAAGACCAATGATTAAAGGGAGTGATTTTTCAAAAACCTCTTGACATCTAATCACGTTTTCAGTATAATCATTATATTAAATTTATGTGGAGAGGGGCTTCTTGATGGATAGTTCTGCAAATAAAACGGATGAGGTTTTTGAGGTTGAGCGGAACTTCGAACAAGAAGAACTTCAAGCTTATTTTAACTTCCGGGAAAAACTTCGAGAGAGAGATTTCGAATCTAATTTTGTATTGAACTCCGAACAACTTTCTCGCTCCTATGTAGTACCGCTTGATCAAAGAGACGGTCTGACTTCGGCTAGTTTTTTAGAAAATGAACTAAACGATATTTTTAAAAATTTATTGTGATTAGCGTACATGAAACGGACAGATTCTACCGATATGATATGTAAGTGAGTTTTCTCAAAATATTTCTTGTGCGTTATGCGTATTTTTTGTATATCTGTAATATGCCAGCGGATATTCAAATGAGTACGCTCTTTTTTTACATAAATGTTTTGAAATATTTTCTATTGTGATGGGAGGACAAGCAGATGTTTAAATGCCACCTGGAAAAAAAGCTTTATAATCTTCCACCACATATAGAACTAAAAATTCTTAAAGCTCATAAGGCGAACACAAGGGTTCAATGTGCTTTCTGCCTTTTATCCGTATTAGGACTTCTTTTAATGTTAGGAGTGTTTTATTCAAAAAATATTGTGGGCTATTTGGAATCTCATAAGAAACATTCTTTTTTTGATTTAATGCTTAATTTTCGAAGTGATATAATTTCCAATTATACTGGATTGTCCGCAATATTATCAAGTATATTTGAACTCTTACCTGCTCTAAGTTTAATTTTCTCCACTTTATTTTCATACATATTATTCAAGAAAACAATTAGTGCTTGGGCTTTGCTCTTTAAACTGCTTACCAAAGTTTTTTGGCTTTCATATGTTTTTGAAACTATTATGCAAATAGTTTTACAAGGTTTTGACCGCGGCAAATTTGCCATATTTATTGTTACAGCAAAATTATTAATTGATACAATATTTCTAATATTTTTTTATACTTATTTAAATAATCAAACAAGCTACGATTTTGATTTATTAGTCAAGTATAAGTATTCTATATTTTCTAGATTAATATCGAGAAAAGGTTGTAGATTATGAAAACTAAAGGTGAGTTACAACAGGAAAAAATCAACATAATAAACTCTTGCATTATTTCTTTCCAAAATAATGTTAATAATTATGGAGATAAAAGTTTAGAACTTGCATTAGATGATCTTTTGTATTTAATTTGTTATAAGGAATTATATTTCACCAATACCATCCCATTATCTAATCAATGGGCAGCTTTTCCCGAATGCACATCTAATTTGCATTCAAGTAATCCATCTGATGATAATAATACACCATATGATTGTTTTTTTTTGCTTTGGGAGAAGATGCATCTCTCCCTGCCAAATGCAGATATGAAAACTAGTTTTGACACGGCAAAACATACTGTTATAAATTATATTTGTACAAGATATGTGTGTAACTATTTTCTGGTTGCAACAACTAACTACCTTTCACCCAATGATGTCGTTGATGAAGATGATCTTTACCATAGCGTTCGTCGGAGATTTATGCAATATGTTTTGTTTGAATCAACGTTGTCAATGGAATGCAAACAGGCTTTCTGGTTGATTTATTCCTACTCTGTACATTTAGCCTTAAAAAACCATCGTGGCTCATCTGATTTTTATAGGAGAGAGCGAATCGCATTGTGTGAATATGCACAAAGTTATTTCACAAAGATTTTCACTCCTCAAGAACAGGAATTCTTAATGGAATCTCTTCGTTTCAGTTTCTTTTTCTCAGACACCAATAATTACACTATCATGAGATATTATTATAAAGAAGGTAAAAATTTAGACCCAGATGACGATGAACGACTTTGGAATATTCTATTTGAAGACTTTTATCACGGCCAACTCAACTTTTTATTTGGAGGGCTTCTTCATGCAAGACCGTAACAATCGTGATGTAAGATCATTATTATTATGCAAGACGCTCCTAAACGGCAATAATTTCCTTGAACAATCCAAGATCAATAATCATCTTTTAGATGTATCTAGCGTTACGTTAGGCGACTATGATGGAATGTTTGTCTATCACATTCAGGAGCAACCTCAAAATCTAAAGCTTTTGACTATGATTGAGCAGGAAAATGCAAAACTGGCTGAAATGTTAACCGGATCCGCTTTTTATCATCCCTTTTATGCTATTTATAATTACAGCGAACACATTGAATCGGAAGACCACACATCCCCCCAAGAGGCCGTTGATCAATTTTGGATTGATACCCCCGACGGTGAGGAAAGCAACTTCAACTTCTTTTTTTCAACAATGATTTATTTACGTCCTGTGAATGCTTCACACAAAGAAAAAAGTACATATAGAGAAGCTATATTTAATCATTTATGTGGTTTGAAGGAAGAAAGGGAAGACTTTCGGTTTATTGTTTATCATTCTTTAGATCTTTGCGATTTTATTATTTTTTGGAAATCTGCTAGCATTCGCCCAGTTGCTCGAGCACTTCAATCATTATGTGGGAATGAATCTGCTGAAATTGGATATTCTAAAACTGTTTGTGGCATTAATTATCGTAATTTAAGCCGTGCTGATTTTGACTTAAGTCGCATTCCCGAAGAAGATGATGGAGATAATGAAGAAGTCAATATCGTAAATATCCAAGCTGCTGCAAGATCTCATGTTGAATTAAGCCACTTGATAGAACATGTAATGACTGAAACAGGACTTGCAAGGTCAGAAACGGATGGAAAAGAACGTTTCTTTGTGCTAGGCGATTACGATTTTCTAGGTTCATTTCACAAGGCCACCTCCAGAGACTTGTTTAAACTTTTTCAGTTTATGACCAAGCAAGAAATATACAATAGGGTTTTTGCTGCAACGGCCAGTATAAACACCCAGGTTGGAATTCCATTTACTTACCTTCCAATCCCAGCAGAAGATCTTTCACAAAGTGAACCTTCCTGCCAAGAAGAACGGCTAACCGAAAATGAGCAGCTTTATTCGCTTTGCTTAAAATTGCATGAAAAATTACAAACTACTGCTCAAGATATTATTGCAAAAGGACATCCCTGGGTTAAAGTAATATTAGAACTTTCTAATCAACTTGTGATGATGAGCAAAAGCTACGTCCATGACAAGGTTTGTTTCCTGCTTCTTGATAGTGTATGTGCCCTCAGTGCTTGGCTCGAAAAAAATAAAGGGGATGCTGAGAAACTTCAGATATATGAGGAAGTTATAGGGCATTACGTGCGTGGCTGGAATCGACTAATTGATCATGTGGTCCGTTCAGATGGTTCGCTTTTGCAATCACCAGGTTACGATCCTATACAATACAATATGTGTGTTAGCATTCTCGAATATTGTATTGCTTATTTTAATTACGTATCTCAATACCTATCTGCTTTCGATGGCCAGTCCACAGTACTTGATCATGAAGCTTTAAATAATCCTTGTTTAATCTCACCAAAGCTCTGTCGACGTATCAAAACGCTCCAAATTTTTGGTGAAAGTAACAGTGGTGCAGAACCTACACTTATAATTGATTTGCCCGTTTCCAATAATTGCGATCCCTTATAAGGTCTAGCTTCCCTCACGCACGACACTGCACAATTCTG
>JAVBPP010000002.1:0-3373 GCA_031549535.1 Oscillospiraceae bacterium | reverse complement strand
GCCGCCGTCATGAATGATGGGGAAGTTGTGCTCCGCGTCCGCAGGAATCACTTCATGGCGGTGGGAGTGGCCGTTGATGGAAAAATCGATATTCAGTGGGTTGAGCAGAGCCGTCCAGGCCTCGCTTGTTTCTTTGTATGCCTGCGATTTGGCGTCCAACCCCACATGCGAAATAACCGCAATATGTTTCGCGCCTTGATACGCGTTTTCCGCAATAATACCCTTGAGCCACTCGGTCTGCTCCGCACGGTAGCTTGCGCAGTCCATTAAGCCGCCGTAGGTGTAGTGGTCATCCGGCTTGTCAATGCCCAAATCCAGCGCAATGGCGAATAAATCACCGAAACGGAAGGTGTAATAGGGCTTTCCGCTTGGGGTGACGACATAGTCGTCAATCGCCTGTGTGGAGCCGCTCATCATCTCGTGATTGCCACGGGTGTAATAAACAGGCATTTTTCCGCCTGTGATTTCGGCGGCGGGCCGGAGGATGGAGACACGCGGCTCGGTATCATCTGCGCCCATGGACATGGCATCGCCATTGATGAGCAGAAAATCCAGTTCTCCGGCGTTTTTCCCAAGCTGAATGGGTGAGGCCGGGACGCTGTGATAGTCCGAAAGCGCCAAAAAGCGGATGCCGTCCGCGCTGTTCGGCTTGGCAAAGGGAATACTCACGCCGGAAACCGTGCGCCCGAATAATGCCTTGTTCGGCGAGTTGAGCAGCAGGCGCTTGTTGAAAACGCGGTAGCTCGCCCCCTCCAAATCTGCCTTATCCACATAAACCTTGTGGATGGTGGTACGGGCTATTTTTTTGCCGTTCTCGCTGTGAAAAATGAGCATGGAGCCATTGTCGTTTTCCAGCTGCACCCAGCCCTCGCCGTTGACATTTGTGGTCCAAACAATGGCGTATTGCGCCCCGCTGTCGAACACCACGGGCGCGGTGTTGATGCGAATGGGGATAAGCTGAAACACCCAAATAAAACCGGTGAGGCAAACACCGCAAACGAGGGCGGCTCTGGCAGCGCGGTGTTTCTTATCCAGCAGCAGAGCCAGCATCACCGCAAGAGAGGAAAGCAAAACAGGCAGGGAACCGAGTAAAAAGCGCAGATAAATGGATAGGTCATCCTTGCGCAGGGCATAAAAGGCAAGCTGAATCAGTGTGCCAATGCCCACAAACACAAACAGCGCGATACGGCGCTTTTTGCGGCTGTCCGCCACGGCGGTAATAGCGCTGAGAACCAGGCAGGGCACAAACAGGAGGAGCAGATAGCTCAAATCGATTTTAATTCCGCCCTGTTCAAAGTGCCAGGCAAAGCGAAAGGCGAGAAACGAGAAGAGATTGTAAACGGAAAGGCACAGAAAAACCAGGTTTGCGGGGCAGCGTTTTTTCATAAATATGACCATCCTTCTAAAGCGTATTAGCTTTGATAATTTTCCGCTTGGCGGGTAAACATTTCATAATACTTTCCTTTGGCCGCCATGAGCGCCTCATGTGTGCCGCTTTCAATAATTTGAGCATTTTCCATGTGATAAATCAAGTCAAAATCTCGCACGGTGGAAAGGCGGTGCGCAATCATGATGGTGGTGGCGCTGTTTGAGGCATCTAAAATGGTTTGCATGAGCTTGTATTCCGCAAGAGGATCCAGCGCAGAGGAGGGTTCGTCCAGCACCAGCAACCCAAATGGGGCAGTGAACAGACGCGCCAGAGAAACACGCTGCGCTTCGCCGCCGGAGAGTGCAATGCCGTCCTCTGTAAATTCGCGGGATACCATTTTTCCCAAATCCCCGCCGGCCTTTTCCAGCACACCCTCCAAACCTAATTTGTGAATAATTCCGAGCAGCGCATCATCCGGCGCCTCATGATACGCCGTTAAATTATCGCGCAGGCTCATGGCGAGCACACGCACATCTTGAAATGCAACTCCAATGTGCAGCCGCAGCGCATGAATGTCATACTCCTTGATATTCCGCCCGTTCAACAGCACCGCGCCGCTGTTAACATCGTAAAGGCGCAGCAAAAGCTTGGTTAAGGTGGTTTTGCCCGCGCCGTTCTCGCCGACAATGGCAACGCGCTGCCCGGGTTTGATATGTAGGTTGAAGTGCTCTATGGCAAAGGCAGTGTTTTCATAGCCAAAGGAAACATCACGCAGTTCCAGCTCATACACGCCCTCCGGCGGGGCAATGGCCCCTGCGCGCGGCGGTTCAATCACCGACTTTGCTTCAAAAAACGCCGCAATGCGCTCGCCGTGCAGGGTACTCTGCAACATGTTGGTGATGTTGCCCCCAACATCGCTTAGGCTGGAGGCCAGGGCGGCGGTGGCAACGGAGAGGGAGGCGTACATGCCGATTTTTAAAGTATCACCCTGCACGACAAATAAAATAATATAACCCAAAATGCAAGCGGTTTGCACCGGCGCAACAATACCTTGGACGAGAAAAAACGGAGCGGTTTTTCGAATAAACGTGCTATATACCGTGTGTGCGTTCTCCATCACGGCATGAATGGTTTGCAAAAACTTCAGCCCCGCGCCGGAGGAGCGCAGCTCGGCAGCGTTCTCTTTTTGCTTGAGCATGCGGCTGACATAGTCAAGCGGCCGCCAGGCATTGCTGATTTGCTGATGAAAATTGGCCTCTGGCTTGAGCGTCGGCAACGCCGCAACCGCGTTTATCAAGAAAAAAACCAAAATAATTCCAAGCAAAGCCGGGCCGATTGAAACGATAAGCGCCCCCATGGCGGCAATGGTTACGATGCCTTTTACAATATCCGGTACAAACCACATCATGTTGTGGGCATAGTTGGGATAGGATTCCTGTGCAAAAACAAACTTTGTAAAAAAATCCGGATTGTCATAATACTGATAATCGGTGAACAAAGCCTTTTCGTTTACATCGTTGATGATTTTATTTCGAATTTTTATCCGCGTAATTTCTAAATATCCCATGCTTGTCAGCTTTTGTACGGCCGCAATTAGGGCGATGCCCAGAGTATACAGCCCGATGATTTTCAAAATATCCGCGCGCTGTGCCCCTGCCATGGCGGCATCAATTGCCTTTTGCGGCAAAAGCGCTGTAAGGTAAGTGGATAAAGGCTGAAAAACACCCGCCATGAGAAAGGTCAGTATCACATAAGTTTTTCCGTGTTTCCAATATGGCTTTGATAAGAAAAGAAGATAGCGAAGCTTCGCCAAGCCTTTCGGCTCTTTTTCGTTCATATAAGGAAGGTCCTTTCTGCAATAGTTAATACTAATTCCAAGTAGAAAACTCGAATAGATTTGCGTGGATTTTTTGCGTTGTGCGCGGCGGACGACGCAGCCGGGCTTTCGCCCGGCAAGGAGGACAACAAAGCACAGCGCGAAAAAGACTGCAAAGATATCGAGGT
>JAVBPP010000086.1:0-20861 GCA_031549535.1 Oscillospiraceae bacterium | reverse complement strand
ACCTCGATATCTTTGCAGTCTTTTTCGCGCTGTGCTTTGTTGTCCTCCTTGCCGGGCGAAAGCCCGGCTGCGTCGTCCGCCGCGCACAACGCAAAAAATCCACGCAAATCTATTCGAGTTTTCTACTTGGAATTAGTATTACGTGTTCGCCCCCTGTCGGAAGAAGAATATGAATTGTGCTGGCAAGGCGCTGTATTCTCCCACATCTATAATATGCAATGGTTTGGGGAAAAGGCGGCGGATGACTTGTGGCAAATCTTACTTTATGGGATGGAACAAAAGGATTCGTTGCGAGAGATGCTTGCATTTTATAGTCAAACAACCTGAAAAGCGCCGGCCGAAAACAAGGTTTCTCACCCGTTTCGGCCGGCGAAGTTGTTTGTTATACCAATTACCTTTTAGAATACTTGCAAAATTATGTAACGCGCGTTTCACGTATGCGCTCTTGCAGAATTTTGCTAGAAGTATTCTTAATGGTGATTGGTATTAGGACGTGGTATTATGCCGCTAAAAACGCCAAGGTCAAATCCGCCGTTTCCTGCGCGCGGGTCTCGGGGAACATGTGGCCGGACTTCACCTGCTTTACCGTAGCCTGTGACAGCGCTTCCATCAGCTGTGTGCTGCCGCCGGGGGTAACCAGGGCGTCATAGTCCGCCCAAACCAACAAAATGGGCATTTCCAACGCGGCTGCCGCGGCGAAATCCGCCTGGCGGGCATGGCGCATGGAGTAGAGCAGGCTGCTGCCTGTGTTATCCAGCTTCAGCGGGTCTGTGATGCGTGCAATGTCATACGAAAAGGCCAGCAGGGGTTCCGCCGTCGCCTGCAGGAACAAGAGGCGGACGATCGGCTCAATGTTTAAAATAATTCTTGCAAAGGTGTTCAGTAAAAAGCCGTAAATCAACAGCTGCGGCTCGCTCATGTCCGCAAACATCGTTTCCATGCCAATACCTGCCGCCGGCGCGTAGAGCATCAACCGTTCCACCAGCTCCGGGTTCGCCGTGGCAATATTCAGCGCCACGCCGCCGCCCATGGAGTGGCCGGCAACAATCCATTGCTCTCCGGGGGCGAGCTGCTGCATCAGTCCAACCATCAAATCCTCGCGGTCAATGGGGGTGGTGGCCTTCGTCTCCCGGGTGGAATAGCCAAAGCCCGGCAGGTCGGCCAACACGCATTCATAGCCTGCAGCGCTCATTTTCGCGGCAAGATTCTCCCAAAACACGGTGGAAGAAACAAAGCCGTGAATCATAAAGATTTGCCCAATTTTTTCGCCCTCGGCGGGGATAACGCGGTAGTGGATTTCATAGTCCCCCTGGGTGTAAAATTCACTGTCCGCAAACGGGAGCGCCTGCGCCGCAAAACCAATTGTTACGCAGCCGAGCAGCAAGCTCAGTGTAACAAGCAGAATTGCAAGCTGTTTTCCGATCTTTTTCATGGAGATACCTGCCTTTCTATACTTTACTCGTTTGCTTGGTTCAACCCTAATTGTATTACTCTTTTGCCGTTATGGCAAGCCCCAGTTCCGCAAGCTGCAGCTCATCCGCCGGGGAGGGGCATTCCGTCATGGGTTCGCTGGCGTTTTGCACCTTGGGGAAGGCCACAACATCACGCAGGGTTTCGCAGCCGAGCATTTGCATCACCAGGCGGTCCAGGCCAATGCCCAAGCCGCCGTGGGGCGGTGCGCCGTAACGGAACGCATCGGTTAAGAAGCCAAATTTAAAATGCGCCTCCTCGTCCGAAAGGCCGAGCAGCTTGAAAATACGCCCCTGCAAATCCGGATTTGTAATGCGGATGGAACCGCTGCACAGCTCAATGCCGTTGAGCACCAAATCATAGGCCTTGGCACGGACTTTTTCTTTATCCGTCTCCAGATATTCCAGACATTCGTCCATGGGTGCCGTGAAGGGGTGGTGCATGGCCACAAACTGCTGCGCCTGCTCGTCCCAGTCAAAGAAGGGGAATTGTGTAATCCACAGCAGATTAAACTGCCCCTTGGGGATAATGTCCAGCCGTTTCGCACATTCCTGCCGGAGCGCACCCAAAACGGATAGGACGATGGATTTACGCGTATCTGCAACAACCAGCACGACGTCCCCCGCCTTGGCATCCGCCCGGCTCAGCAGCGCCTGCATGGTCTCTTCACTTAAAAATTTCCCGAAAGAAGAGCTGGCCGTGCCGTCCTGCCCGATGCGCACCCAGGCAAGACCCTTGGCACCGATGCCGCGGACAAATTCCGTCAGCTTATCCACTTCCTTGCGCGTGAGCGTCTCAAAGGCGTTTTTCGCCGTAATGCCGCGCACGGTGCCGCCCGCCGCAAGGGCATCGTCAAACACGCCGAAGCCGCAGCCCGTTACAGTTTCGCTTACATCGAACAGCTCCATGGCGTAGCGGGTATCCGGCTTGTCGGAGCCGTAGCGGTCCATTGCCTCGCGGTAGGTCAGGCGCGGCAGCGGAATGGGCATTTCCACGCCCAGCGCCTCTTGAAACAGGCGCTGCATATAGCCCTCCGCCATGGCAAGCACATCTTCCACGTCCACAAAGGACATTTCCAGATCCACCTGCGTGAATTCCGGTTGCCGGTCCGCGCGCAAATCCTCATCGCGGAAGCAGCGGGCAAACTGAACATAGCGGTCAAAGCCCGCCACCATGGAGAGCTGCTTATAGAGCTGCGGGGACTGCGGCAGGGCGTAAAAACTGCCCTTGTGAATGCGGCTGGGCACCAGATAGTCCCGCGCGCCCTCCGGCGTGGACTTGATGAGCATGGGCGTTTCAATCTCAACAAAGCCGTTTTCATCAAAATAATCGCGGGATATTTTTGTGATTTTATGGCGCATCAAAATATTGCGCTGCAAATCTGGGCGGCGCAGGTCGAGGTAACGGTATTTCAGGCGCGTCAGCTCCGCCGTGTTGCTGTTTTCCACAATTTCAAAAGGCGGTGTCTCGCTTTTGGCGAGTATGCGCAGCTCCGTTACGGCGATTTCAATCTCCCCCGTGGGAAGCTCCGCATTTTTGGCGGAACGCTCCCGCACAACGCCTTTTGCCGCAAGCACATATTCGCTGCGGGCGGCAAACGCCTTGTCAAACACCTCTTTGGGGCAGCTCGCGTCAAAGGCAAGCTGCATAATGCCCTCGCGGTCACGCAAATCAATAAAAATCAACGCGCCCAAATCGCGCTGGCGCTGCACCCAGCCCGTGAGCGAAACCTCCTGCCCGATATGCTCTGTGCGCAGTGCGCCGCAATAGTGCGTGCGCCGAAAACCCTGTAATGTTTCCATCGTGTCGCTCCCTATCTTAAAATTCAATTCCGAGCAGCGCATCCTGCATGCTCTTGCGCAAAAATTCGTCTGCAAACTGTTCCAGCGCCATATCCTGTGTGTCGCCGGTTTTCATGTGCTTGACCCGAATGCTGCCGTTTGCCAAGTCATCGTCACCCAAAACCGCGGTATAGACCGCGCCGATTTTGTCGGCGTACTTCATCTGCGCCTTCACCGAGCGCCCCACCACATCAAACTGAGCGGAGAGGTTTTCTTCCCGCAGCTCCTGGCAAATCCGCGCCGCCGCAAGGGAGGCCGCCTCGCCGATGGAGGCCAGATACAAATCGCAGGGTTGCGCCGCGGGCAGCTCCCTGCCCTGCGCCTGCAAAAGCAGCATCAGCCGCTCAATCCCCATTGCAAAGCCAAGGGAGGGCACATGCCCGCCGCCAAGCTGCTCAATCAGTCCGTCATAGCGTCCCCCGCCGCAAACCGTGCCCTGTGCGCCGATTTGGTCGGTGACAAATTCAAACACGGTTTTGGTGTAATAATCCAGTCCCCGTACGATGCGCGGGTTCACGGTATAGGGCAAAAACAGGGCGTCCAGATATTTTTGGGTTGCGCTAAAGTGCGTATCGCACTCCTCACAGAGAAAATCCAGACCCAGGGGCGCGCCCTTGGCAATCTCCGCACAGACGGGGCTTTTGCAGTCGAGAATCCGCAGCGGGTTGCGCTCCATGCGCGCAAGGCAGGTGGGGCAAAGCTGCGCTGTATGCTGTGCAAAATACTCCTTTAACGCGGCATGGTACTGCGGGCGGCAGGCGGGGCAGCCGATGGAGTTAATCTCCAGCCGAATTTTGTCCGCGCCCAGGCTCGCAAAGCATTCCGCCGCGAGGGAAATCAGCTCCGCGTCCGCCGCCGGGGAGGCCGTGCCAAACACCTCCACGCCAAACTGGGTGAATTCGCGGTAGCGCCCGGCCTGCGGCTTTTCATAGCGATAGCAGTTGGTGATATAACTCATTTTTTGCGGCAGAGCCTCATTAAACAACCCATGCTCCAAAAACGCGCGTGCCGCGCCGGCCGTACCCTCCGGGCGCAGGGTGATAGAACGCCCGCCCTTATCGTCAAAGGTATACATTTCCTTCTGCACCACGTCCGAGGTATCCCCCACGCCGCGCACAAACAACTCGGTAGCCTCAAACACGGGTGTGCGTATTTCACGGAACCCAAAGGTTTCGGCAATACCCAACAGCGTGGTTTCGAGATAACGGTTGCGGTGGCTCACGCTGGGCAAAACATCCTGTGTCCCTTTTATTGCTTGAATTTGCAGTGCCATAGTAATAACCCTTCCTTTCAGTCGCCGGCGGAAACTTTGTGTTTGAAGGCATCTTTCAAACGTTCCCTATAAAATAACAAAAAGGCGAATATAATCCGCCTCCGTTGATTGGATGCGAATTGGAAATCAGTCGTCTGCGTGCGCTTTTGGGTTGACAATGTCGCGCCAATCCAAATCGCCGCGCTCCAAGCTATGCACCAATGCTTCCGCCGTTGCGATGTTGGTTGCAACGGGAATGGTGTGCACGTCACAAAGGCGCAGCAGATTCGTTTCGTTCGGCTCATGCGGCTTGGGGTTCAACGGGTCGCGGAAAATGAGCAACAGGTCAATTTCGTTGCAGGCAATGCGGGAGGCAATCTGCTGGTCTCCGCCCTGTTTGCCGCTCAAAAAGCGCTGCACTTGCAGCCCCGTGGCCTCGGAAACCTGCTTTCCCGTTGTTCCCGTTGCGCAAAGGGTATGTCGGCTTAAAACGCCGCAGTACGCAATGCAAAACTGCACCATCAATTCTTTTTTTGAGTCATGCGCCATCAGTGCAATGTTCATAAGCGTTCCTTTCTGTCTCTATTACTTCGGTGCTCATTAGAGATATCATAACAGATGAAAAATATGATTGCAATACCTAAATTTGGGGCACCAAATCCGTCAGGCCTTCCAAAACAAAGCTGGGGCGGTAGGGGAAGGTGGGAATGAGCTCACGCGTGGTTACGCCCGTGAGCACCAGCGCCGTGTCAAGGCCGGTTTCAATGCCGGCGATAATGTCCGTATCCATGCGGTCGCCAATCATGGTGGCCTCCGCCGAGTGGACACTCAGCATGCGCAGCCCCGTGCGCATCATCAGCGCGTTGGGCTTGCCGATAAAATAGGCGCTGCGCTCGCTGGCAAGCTCAATGGGGGCAATGAGTGCACGGCAGGCGGGGATGATGCCGTGCTCGTCCGGCCCTGTCATATCCGGGTTTGTGCCAATCAGGCGCGCGCCGTTGCGCACATGGTGCACGGCGCGGGCGATACTTTCATAGTTATAGCTGCGCGTTTCGCCGACCACAACATAGTCCGGGTTTACGTCATTCATCGTAATGCCCTGGTCATATAGGGCGTTCACAAGGCCGGGCGCGCCAATGATATAGGCGGAACAGCCCGGTGACTGGTTGGCCAGGAACTTTGCCGTGGCCAGCGCACTGGTGTAAAAATTGGATACATCCACATCCAGCCCCATGCGCTGCAGCTTTTGCTTGAGCTCCAGGGGAGAGCGCTCGCTGGAATTGGTCAAAAACAAAAAGCTTTTATTCTCGCGCTGCAGCCAATCCACAAAGGCCTTTGCGCCGTCCAGCAGCCGGTTTCCATGATAAATTACGCCGTCCATATCACACAGGAAGCCTTTTTTCTCCCGCAGTGTGTCCAAGTTCTGCATGTTACCGCTCCGTTTCTGTTGTTGGTTTTTCTATTTTACCATAGTTAGGGGAAATGAGCAAACCTTACATTTTATACCAATCACCTTTTAGAATGCTTGCAAAATTTGGTAACGAGCGTTTCATGTATGCGCTCTTGCCGAATTTTGCAAGAAGCATTCTTAATGGTGATTGGTATTACTCGCGTACAAATACGGCACACGCACCGTGACCACCTTTTTATGTTTGCCCAGCTTGCTTTCGATGAAATAGGTGGTTTGGTTGTGGAACATCTGATCCTTCCAGCCGTTTCCGACAAATTTCGTCAAAACAACGGTCAGATGCTGACCCTTTTGCAGGGTTTTGACGCGTTGGGTTACATAGTCATCCAGCGGCTGTAAAACATCGCGGTAAGGGGCGGGGATTACGGTGAGCGGAATACCGATGCCAAGCGCCTCCCACTGCTGTTGCAGCTGCTGTGTATGCTCCGCTGTTGTGGAAATGTGCAAGGCGGTCACATCGGAGGAAATGTCCTTGGCATAGTCAAAGGTTTTCAGCGCCGCCATGTTCATATTGTGAATCAGCACAACACAGGGCAGCTTATCCTTGCTTGTGCTCGCGGTATAACGGTACTCCGAGCAATCGCTGCGCAACTCCTGCCGAAAGCGAAAATAATGCTTGTGGGTGTAGGCCATGAAATACATAATCACAGGGATTGCCACAAGCAGCATCCATGCGCCGTGGGTAAACTTTGTAACAAACACAACTATGGTGCCCACAAAGGTAATCAAGGCACCGAAGCCGTTAATCAGGGATTTATAATGCCAGCCCTTTTCTTTATTTTTCACCCATTTTACAAACATGCCAGCCTGGGAAATGGTGAATGAAACAAAGACGCCCACCGCGTAAAACGGGATGAGGCGATGTGTATCCGCCTTAAATATTGCCAACAGCAGGGCTCCGGCAATGAAAATAAACAAAATGCCGTTGGAAAAGCTCAGCTTTGTTCCGCGCTGGGCAAACTGGTGGGGCATATAATGATCCTTCGCCAGTATGGACAGTAAAATAGGCAGGCCGTTGTAGGCCGTGTTCGCCGCCAACAACAAAATCAGCGAGGTGATAAATTGCAGGAAGTAAAACAATACGCCGTTGCCCAAAACCGCGCCGCTCATCTGCGACATTACGGTGACGCCCTCCATCGGCACCACCTTGAGCACACTGGCCAAAAAGCTGGTTCCGCCGAAGATGAACACAATGATGCCGCCCAGCAAAAACAGAACATGTGTTGCGGTTTTCTGCGAGGGCTCTTTAAAGGAGGGGATGGCGTTGCTGACAGCCTCCACGCCGGTCAACGCGGAGCAGCCGGAGGAAAAGGCACGCAGGAACAGGAGCAAGGTAATGCCGTCTAACGTTTCTTTCGGCAAAAAGCCCTGCATGGAGGAGTAGTCAATCGGCTGCAGGGTGCCCGCAAAAAAGCGGTAAAATCCTGTGACAATCAAAATGGCCATCATCGCAATAAACAGATAGGTGGGAATGCCAAATATTTTGGAGGATTCCCGAATGCCCCGCAGGTTCAGCAGCGTGATGATTGCAATGGAAATCAGGGAAATCCACACCCGATACGGCTCCAAATCCGGAAACGCGGCCACGATAGCGGCTGTGGAGGAGGAAAGGCTCACCGCAACCGTCATGATATAGTCCACAATCAGGCAGGTTGCCGCCAACAGGGAAGGTCTGCGCCCAAAATTTTCCTTGGAAACCACATAGGAGCCGCCGCCATTGGGGTAATGGCGAATAATTTGGGCGTAGGAAAACACCAGAATAACCAGCAGCAGCACAATCGGCAGGCTGACCAGCCCGACATAGCGCACGGCTAACATGCCAAGCGCCGGAACAAGTGCCATCAGGATTTCTTCCACCGCATAGGCAACGGAGGAAACGGCATCGCTCGCCATAATCGGGAGCCCCCAGGTACGGGACAGCTTTTCGCCTTTTAACTGTTCGGTGGTCAGCGCTTTGCCAAGCAAGAGTGTCTTAATGCGGTTCACTTTGTATTCCTTCTTAAAATATAATATTTATAACTTTTTTCTTTGGAACATGAGGATTGCGCCCGCCAGCAGAGCGGCGGACAGGCAAAGGCAGAGCAAAATGGGTATGCGCATATCCCCTGCCACAGTCTCCCCGCTGAGTAATTTGGGGAATTGGGAGGAAAGGTAAACCGGGAGATATTGCTTAATCTTCGGAATAATGTTGATGAGCTGCAGGGCGACGGCGGCAAGGCCGGTGCCAAGCATGCAGCCGTACCCGCTGCGGAACAAAACGCCGAAAAAGAACAGAGCGCTCAGCAGCAGTATGCCGTAAAGCCACAGGCAAAACAGCGCAAACAGAAGGGAGCGGCCGTTGCTTTCCTTGAAAAAAAACTGTGTATACAAGGCGCAGACCGCCGCGCTGCTTGCAAGGCTCACCGACCACGAGACCAGAACATAGCTCAGCTTAGAAAGGAGCACCGTAACGCGCGGCAGACCCTTCGTGAGCAGCGGAATCAGCGTGCCCTTGCTGATTTCGCTCGCAAACAGGCCGCTGTAAAGAATGCCCAGGGTAAGAAAGCCCAGCTGCGTCAGGTTGGAGTAGAGCTGCAGCCAGGAGTCCGCAGCTGTCGGCACCGGCAGCTCAAAGCCCATGCCCTCAGGCATGCTGGTTTTCAAAATCTCCGGCAAAAACTTTGCCGAAAGCGGCGCGAGTATACCAAAGCCGATAAAAATGGCCAGTAAAATCAGCAGCTTATAGCTCTTAATGCCTTCCCGAAATTCCTTTTTGGTAAAGGTCAGATATTGTCTCATGCGCTCTTCCCTCCCTGCTCTCCGGTCGCCTGCAGGTACAGCAGCTCCAAGGAAGGCTGCGCTACCTCGATACGCAGCGGCAGCAGCTCCTGTGCGCTTAGCGTTTGCAGAATAAAGCGCTGTGCCTGCGGCAGGGCGCTTGCCTGCACCGTGAGAACGCCGGCGTTTTGTGTGCACTGCACAACCGCGGGGCAAGCTTGAATGGTTTCCAGCAGGGGCTGCAATGGTGCATCCGGCGCAAACTCCAGCTCCAGTGTCTGCGCGGACTGCTCCGCCTTCCACTGCTGCAGGTTGCATTCCCGCACAACGCTTCCCTTGTGCAAAATTGCCGCATGGTCGCAAATGCGCTCCACATCCGCCAGAATATGCGTGGAGAACAGCACGGTTGTTCTGCCGCGCACCGCCGCAAGCAAATCCAAAATTTCCTTGCGCCCGCTGGGGTCGAGCGCGCTGGTTGGCTCGTCGCAAAGCAGGAGCTTCGGCTCGTTGAGCAGCGCCTGCGCAATCCCAAGGCGCTGCTTCATCCCCCGGGAATAGCCGCCGATTTTCTTTTTTTGAAAGCGGGCAAGTCCCACCATTTCCAGCAAATCGCGGCTGCGTGCCGCCGTAATATGCCCCGGCAGCCCGGATAGCTCCGCGCACAGGCGCAGGTATTCCGGGGCTGTCATATAGCTGTAAAATGCAGGGACATCTGGCAAATAGCCGATGTGACGGTTCGTTTTCGCCCCGCCGTACTGCACGGCCTCCCCACAGACGGTGATGGAGCCGCTCTGCGGCCGGAGCAGGCCGAGAATCAGCTTCATCGTGGTGGTTTTTCCCGCACCGTTTTGCCCGATAAAGCCGTAAATGCTGCCCTCTTCCACGCTGAAATCCAGGGAGGAAAGCACCTGCTGTTTCCCAAAGCGCATAGCAACGCCGCGCAGCTCCAGTGCGTTCATGGCAAATCCCCCTCGTCACTGTCCGCTTCGCCCCTGCCGACGGCAAAATATAAAATCGGGCCGATAAACTGGACAAACAGCACCAAAATCAACCAAATCCATATATTGCCAAAGCGGTAATGCCTATGCTTCGCCACGTGAATCGCCGCAAAAATGGCCAAACCGTATTGCAGTAACACAAGCGGCAGCAACGCCATCCAATATTCCCGTAGTATCGTTTCGAGATTGCCCAGTTCACTCATGCTCCTCACAGCCCCAATCAAATTTCGTCAGCTTCCCCCGGCAGAGCAGGGCGGGAAACTGCCATTGCCGCAACACTTCATAAGCTCCCACCGCCACCGCGTTGGATAAATTCAGGCTGCGCGCGGCGGAATCGTCCAGCATCGGCAGGCGCACGCAGAAATCCGGGTTGGCAACCAGCAGCGCTTCCGGCAGCCCCGCCGTTTCCTTGCCGAACACGAGAAAAACCTCCCGCGGGTAGGCGATTTCGCTGTAAATTCGTTTCGCCTTGGTCGAAAAATAATAACAGGCCGCCTGCGGATTGGCGGCAAAAAACGCGTCCAAATTCGCGTGGTAGCGAATATCCAGCAAATGCCAGTAGTCCAGCCCGGCGCGTTTAAGTTTTGCGTCGTCCGGGCGAAAGCCGAGCGGCTCAATCAAATGCAGCACCGCGCCTGTTGCGGCGCAGGTTCGTGCAATGTTCCCTGTGTTTTGCGGGATTTCCGGTTCCACCAATACTATGTGCAGCATAAAACCCTTCCTGGCAATATTTTCAGCTGGTATCGCCTGCAAAAATGGATAAGCTAGGAATACAACCGTAAATACGGAAATTAATTGGGAGGTCACTCATATGAAAAATAACCATCAATTAGCGAAAAGCATCGGCATCGGCCTGGCGGTAGGCGGCGCGTCGGCTATGATTGGCAACGCCATGATGAACCGCAGCCACAGCGGAAGAATGAACGCAAAACGCAGCGTAAATCAAATGGCCAAAACCATTGGCAGCGTGGTGGATAGCGTGCAGTCCATGATGAAATAGCCTCATCCGTTATATTGCCCCATGGCCTTGTCAAAATCCCCTTGCACCAGCAGTTCCAGCGCATCGCAGGCGTTTTCGCAGGCGGTGCGCATTGTTTTTAGCTCTTCCTTACTAAAAGAAGAAAGCACCCAGTCCGCCAAATCCCAATCCGGCGCGGGCTTTTCGCCGATGCCGATTTTAATGCGGGGATACTGATCTGTCCCGCTGAGGTATATAATGCTTTTTACGCCCTTTTGGCCGCCGTCGCTCCCGCTGCGGCGAATGCGCAGCTTGCCCACGGGCAAGGAGATGTCGTCAAACAGCAATATCGTTTTTTCGGGCGGAATTTTATAAAACTGCATAAACTCCCGCACGGCCTCGCCGCTGTTGTTCATAAAGGTTTGCGGCTTCACCAGCAGGCAGCGGTGCCCCGCGATACGCACATCGCCGCAGAGCGCCTTAAACTTTAACGTTTTTATTGTTACATCATATTTTTGTGCCAGCAAATCCACACAAAGAAAGCCCGTGTTGTGGCGCGTGAATGCATACTTTGCCCCGGGATTCCCCAGACCCACAATTAAGAATTCCGGTGCACCGCCCACCGGGGCGCTCCTGCGAAACAGGTGCATGTTGAAACTCGTCCTTTCCGGTATCCGCCAAGATGAGCACATTGTACACCTTTCAACAGGCGCTTGCAAGCATGGAAGCTGACCAGATTATGCGGTATACGCAATATGTTTTCTGGCAGTTAATACTAATAACGCCGAAATCGCCATCGCTCCAGCCACAAGATATACCGCAAAAATTCAAACTTTCCTCTTTTTTTTTCTGTAATATCATGGTATACTGCTTGGGAATACCCAATATTAAGGCTTTTTACGCACAAATTTTGAAAAAGCCGGAAAGTGACGGTCGCGATGGCAGCAATAATTTCTGTAAACGGATTGAGTAAATCCTACGGCAATCACGCGGTTTTGCAGAATGTATCCTTTTCCCTGGAGGGTGGGCAGATTATCGGCCTGTTGGGGCCGAACGGATGCGGCAAAACTTCCCTGATAAAAATTTTGACCGGTTTAATTCACGACTATGCGGGCGAGGTGCTCATTGACGGCATCGCCCCCGGCAAGGAAAGCAAGGCGCAGGTTGCCTACCTGCCCGAAAAATCCTATTTGGCGGACTGGATGAGCGCAAAGGATTCCATCCAGTATATTGCGGATTTTTATCCGGATTTTAACAAGGAAAAGGCCTTTCGGATGCTGGAAACCTTTGAGCTGCAACCGAAGATGAAGGTAAAGGCCATGAGCAAGGGCATGCAGGAAAAGCTGTTGCTGCTGCTCGTGATGTGCCGCAGCGCAAAGCTTTATATTATGGACGAGCCCATGGGCGGCGTGGACCCCGCCGCGCGCGCGTTTATTCTCAACACCATTCTCTCCAACCGGCCGGAGGGTTCCTCCATGCTGATTTCCACTCATTTAATTTATGACATGGAACAGGTATTTGACCACGCACTGATGATAGGGCGCGGCAAGGTGCTGGTGGACGCCAATGTGGCAAAACTGCGCGAGGACGGCAAAACCCTGGAAGAACGCTTTAAGGAGGTTTTCCAATATGCTTGGGAAGTTAATTAAGAACGAAGTCAAAAGTTCCGCGCATTATATGCTGGGGATTTATGCCGCCGTTGTGGTGACCGTTGGCGTGATGGCGCTGGCCGCGCTATCCGATCAGCTGTGGCTCGGCACGCTGGCCGCGCTGGCCATGCTGTTTTTGAGCGTTATTTTATTGGCCATGACCGTTGTTTGTATTTTAGTCAACTTCAATAAAACGCTTTACAGCAATCAAGGCTACCTCAGCTTTTCGCTCCCCGTGAGCGGCGGTGCGCTTTTGGGCTCCAAGGTCATCGTAGCCGTGCTTTGGCTGGTGGTGAGCTTTGTCACCTTTTTTGGCATGATGGCCGGCACAACGGATTATGTCACAAAGGTTATCAACAAAACCATGGGCGAGCAGAACATGGAGATGATTAAAATGCTGGTTCAAATGTTCCAGCAGCTGCCCTCAAAATCCGCCTTGATTTTTTACGCACTGTACCTGGTCGTTTCCATTTTTGTGTTTTGCTTTTTGGTGATTTCCGTGCTCTTCTTCTCCTCCACCCTGGCCAACACCCGTCCGTTTCAGAAGAAGGCCACGCTTTGGATGATTGCTTTCGGCCTTGGCATCTCGCTCATATTGGTTGTCCTCAATTCCCAGCTGATGATGAAAGTGCCGCTTTCTGTTATGGCTGATACCCAGGGTCTGCACGTTCAAACGATTTCCATGGCCGCCGCAAGCGACCCCTTTACCTTTGGCATTGCGGGAACGATTTTCTTTGTCCTTTCCTCCCTGCTGCTCATCTGCGGGACCAGCATGCTGATGAACTCCAAGGTGAATATACGCTAGTCTTTCTGAACCATTGGCCCGTAGTAGGGTTATGATTATAGTGAAAGGAAGTCCCCGCCATGAAACAACCCACAAAAAAACGCCTACGGCGCGCTTTTCTTGCGCTGCTTTGCGCGGGGCTTCTCCTTTCCGCAGTGCCGTTTGTGATTAATAGTTATATGATTTCCTACGCCGAGCCCTACATCCTCACCCCGGAGGAGGCCGCGCAGAAGCAGGCGGACTGTGTGTTAGTGCTGGGCGCAAAGGTACACGCGGACGGCACACCCAGCCATATGCTGGAGGACAGGCTGCAATACGGCATTGACCTGTATAAGGCCGGCGCGGCGCCCAAGCTGCTCTGCAGCGGCGACCACGGCACCAAGGGCTATGACGAGGTGAACTCCATGAAGGATTTCGTTGCGCAGCAGGATGTGCCGCGCGAGGATGTGTTTATGGATCACGCCGGGTTTTCCACCTATGAATCCATGTACCGGGCCCGCGATGTGTTTCAGGCAAAAACCATCATCGCCGTCACGCAGGGCTATCACCTCTACCGCGCCGTCTATATCGCGCGGAAGCTTGGCTTGGAGGCCTGGGGCGTTGCCTCTGACCCCCGCGCCTATGGGCAGGAATTTTACCACGACAGCCGCGAATTTTTGGCGCGGAACAAGGCCTTTGCCATGTGCCTTTACAAGCCCGAGCCCACCTTTCTGGGTGAGGTAATCCCCATCAGCGGCAGCGGGGAGGCAACGGACGACCGCGCCGCGCAGACTCAAAACAAGACATGAGCCAGACAGCACAGCGTATCGGCATCTTCGGCGGGAGTTTTAATCCGCCGCATTTGGGGCATAAAAAGCTTGTCTGTTACGCGGCGGACAAGCTTTCCTTGACTTTGCTCTACCTGATTCCCGTTGCCCTGCCGCCGCATAAGCAGGCTGCGCTTGCGCCGGACGCCGACCGCCTTGCCATGTGCCGCCTGACCTTCGCGGAAAATCCGCGCATCCGCGTGAGCGACATGGAAATTCGGCGCGGCGGGAACAGCTACACCATAGACACCGTGACCGCTTTGCAGCAGGCGCACCCAAACGCGCAGCTCACGCTGTTAATCGGCTCGGATTTGTACCCGGATTTTCACCTCTGGCGCGATTATGCCCGGCTGCTGGAACTGTGCACCCTTTGCGTCACCATGCGCGAGGCGGAAGCAAAGCCGGAAAACCCGTTCCTCCCGCTTGAGCGCGTGCAGTTTCTGGATACGCCGCCGCTGCCCATGAGCTCCACGGAAATCCGCAGGCTCTGCCGGGAGGGCGTTGCAATTGACAGGTATGTTACGCCGGAAACGGCGCAGTATATAAAGGAGCGAAAGCTGTATCTTACCGACTGAATTACAATGCAAGACCCTCATCCGTGAAAAGCTGGACGACGCGCGATATCACCATTCCCTGTGCGTTGCAACCAGCGCAAGGGAACTAGCGCTTCGCTACAACGCCGACCCGGAGCGGGCTTATCTCGCGGGACTGCTGCACGACTGCATGAAGTGCGCCCCACAGAGCGAGCAGCTTCGCTGCATTGCGCGCGCGGGCATGGCGCTGCACCCGGTGGAGGAGGGCAACAAAAACCTGCTCCACGCCCCGGCGGGGGAGGCCTTTTTGCGCACAGAGCAGCTTACGGACGATGAATCGCTGCTCGCCGCCGTGCGTTGGCACACCACCGGAAGGGCAGGGATGCAACCGCTGGAACGCGTGGTGTACCTCGCGGATTTTATTTCGTCCGACCGGGATTATCCGGACGTAGAAACCGTGCGGAGCTATGCGGAACAATCCCTGGAACAGGCCATGCTCTATACCCTGCGTTTTACCATCCCGCGCTGCCTTGCCAGGGGGCTGCTCCTGCACCCGGCCAGCGTGGATTTGTATAATGAATTGTTGAAAGGAACAAATGTATGACACCATTCGAACTCATGAATCAGATTGTAACAATTTTGGACAGCAAAAAGGCGGAGGATATCAAAGCCATCGAAACAACGGAGGTAACCATTGTTTCGGACTATTTCGTTCTTGCCTCCGGCACCTCCAGCACCCATGTGAAATCCCTGACGGATGATGTGGAATTTGAACTGGAGAAGTTGGGCGTAAAACCGCTGCATCTCGAGGGGCGCGCCACAGGCTGGATTATTTTAGATTATGCCAGCGTGCTCGTGCATATTTTCCAAAAGGAACAGCGGGAATATTATAATCTGGAACGCCTCTGGGCGGACGCGAATCAGGTGGATTTGTCCGGGGTTTTGACGGAGTAGGGCGGCGAAGAAGCTACCGGCATTGTTGTTGTATTTATTGTATTGGGAGTGCATCAAAATGAACGAAAAAACACTCAAGATATTAAAAATCATTGCAGCATATTTAATCGGGGCTTGGGCTATTATTTGGTTTGGAGCAAATAAAATCACCGCAAGTATCGTGTTTGTACTGATTATTCATGTTATAGTGCTGCCATTCAGCAAGAAAAAATGGGTAACCGTTGCTCGAACTTGCTTTGTGGTTGTTGCTTTTTCTATGATAATATACAATATTTCTACAACTGACTTGCCACCTGGAACTGATCTAACGGGTATCAAGCTAATCGATCAGGTTATTCACATTTTTAATGGTTTTATACGTCATGTTGCACAATAAAATAAATATTTTGCATTAAAGATGGTCGTGAATTGTTGGGCAAGATTGTAGGGGCGATTCATAATCGCCCGGAAATAACATTGTCCGAATATGGGAAACTTGTTGAATTGTCAATCAAACAAATATAAAATTATTCAGATGCTCGCGTTGATAAACATGTTGTTATGTCAACCCATTTGCACATGATTTTGTTGATTGACATCAAGGAAAAAGCACGGGCGATTGCGAATCGCCCCTACGGGTATCTCTTGGAGGTACATAGACGAAAATCCGGCGGAATGGGCGGAAGATGCGTATAACAAACATTATTAGTCCACCAATGAAACCTTGCCAAATCTTGGTGGTATTTTCGCCGTCAGCCTGCGTTGTCCTCCTTGCTTTACGACAGTAAAGCCGCGTCGTCCGCCTTGACTGACGACAAAAATCCTCACCAATCTTCTGGCAAGCTTTCATTGGCGGACTAATAGTAGTATTTGGGGAATAAATCTGCAAAAATTTGCAATGATTACCACAAGAAGGGTTGCGTAATTATGTATACTAGCCTGGAGAGTATTGAAAAAGAGTATTTGAAAAAGGTTCAAGACGCATTGCAAGATGGGCAGACCCTGTCTGCCGAGCTTCTGCTTGCATTATCGGTTGCATTATATCGCGAACTGAAAGTCAAGGGCATATCTGACAGCGATGATGCAGATAATGATATGCTTTTGTATCAATACGGAACCTTCGATTGGGGCGACGAGTTTGGAAGGCACTTTAGCCTTGATATCACGCGGCAGTTTTGTGACCCGGAACAAGATGAGCCGTATCAGCTTCGTTTTACTTTAATATATGAACCTGAACACTTTAAAGGGATTCAGGCGTATGATTGCTGGAGTGACAGCTATTCGGATATCAATCATTTCGCAGCAAGCATTGAAACAACAGAAGGTTTTCAGGCGGCGGCAAAACATGCGCCAATAACATATGAGCTTTGTTTGGAACAATGCTGACAATACTTTATTTGCGGGTTGCATTCGCAAGCTTTCTTTTGGAGATGCTCTTATTGAAAAACATCATTATTTGCGGCCCGCCAAGGGCCGGAAAGTCAACTTTGGCGAGAAAAATAAGCGAAGAGTTAAATTACTTTGTTTTCAGTGTCGATAAACTCGTGGCTATAATGGGGGAGGCATATCCGCAACTGGATATCAGACTTGCTTGGGATAGAGAAAAAACCACCGAAAATTTAGCGCCGTTCCTTGGTCATTTTCTTGGTATGTTTGCATCGGCTGACGGGCGCGGCCTGCTGCCGTACAGCCATGGTGCTGTAACAGGAAACAGGTTTGTGCTGGAAGGGGGCTATTACGCCTGCACCAAACAGTAGTAAAAATTTTGCGGGTCAAAATCCCATACATTCAAGCATTTCGACCCGCAAAATTAACTACTGTTAAGTGCCGGAGTAATATTTTGATTTCGAGAAAATATTGCCTACCTTGAAACAGTACGGGATAGACGACTGGAAAGACTATTTTCTGCCTATCGGACTGGTACAAAACAAAAAAACGGTCACGGAGTTTGTCCGCGATTTGAAACAATATGATACACAGGACGATTGGACCTATCATGTTAGCGACCATGATTTACGGGATATTTCGGAAGACGCCCTTCTATTTAGTCAATCTATGACGACTCATCTCGTCAAATACGGCTTTACGATTTACGATACATCTTTGAACCGGGAACAGGTTTTGAATCAAATTGTAGCAGATATAAAATTGAACTTGGCATAACCAAAACCGGCGGCTTAAGGGATACCTAAAAACCCTGGTTTGCAAGAAAGAAACCGAAAGGATGAAACATACATGGCACAGTACAACTACAGCGAAATCGAAAGAAAATGGCAAAAAGAGTGGGAGGAACGCGGGATTTTTCATGCGAAGCAGGATTTTTCCCTGCCGCCCTATTATGTGCTGATCGAGTTCCCCTACCCCTCCGCGCAGGGTCTGCATGTCGGCCACCCACGCCCCTATACTGCCATGGATATCCTTGCGCGCAAACGCCGTATGCAGGGCTATAACGTGCTGTTCCCCATCGGCTGGGATGCGTTCGGTCTGCCTACGGAGAATTTTGCGATTAAAAACAAGGTGCATCCGCACGCCGTGACGCAGGATAACATCAAGTCGTTTAAGCGCCAGATTCAGTCCTTGGGCATTTCCTTTGACTGGTCCCGCGAGATTGACACCACAGACCCCAGCTATTATAAGTGGACACAGTGGATCTTTTTGCAGATGTTCAAACAGGGGTTAGCCTATAAAAAAGAGATGGCCGTCAACTGGTGCACCTCCTGCAAATGCGTGCTGGCGAACGAGGAAGTCGTCAACGGCGTTTGCGAGCGCTGCAACAGCGAAGTGGTGCGCCGCAACAAGAGCCAATGGATACTGGCCATCACAAAATACGCCCAGCGTTTAGTGGACGATTTGGATGAGCTGGATTTTATCGACCGCGTCAAAGCGCAGCAGCGCAACTGGATTGGCCGCTCCACCGGCGCAAAGGTGGACTTTACCGCCACCACGGGCGACACCATCACCGTCTTTACCACCCGTCCGGATACGCTGTTTGGCGCAACGTATATGGTCATCGCGCCCGACCACGCGCTGCTTGCCCGCTGGGAAAATCAGCTGACCAATGGGGACGAAATTCGCGCCTATCAAGAGGCGGCGGCGCGGAAATCCGATTTTGAGCGCACGGAGGTCAACAAGGATAAAACCGGTGTGCGCCTGCAGGGCGTGAGCGCCGTCAACCCAGTCAACGGCAAGGAAATTCCCATCTTCATTTCCGACTATGTCCTCTCCTCCTACGGCACGGGCGCAATCATGGCCGTTCCCGGGCACGATACCCGCGACTGGGAGTTTGCGCAAAAGTTTAACCTGCCGATTATCGAGGTTGTGCAGGGCGGCGATATCAAAAAGGAAGCGTTTACGGACTGCGAAACCGGCGTTATGGTCAATTCCGGCTTCTTAGACGGCTTAGCCGTGGAGGACGCAAAGGTTCGCATCATTGATTGGCTGGGCGAACAGGGCATCGGCGCGGGTACTGTCACCTATAAGCTGCGCGACTGGGTCTTTTCCCGCCAGCGCTATTGGGGCGAGCCGATTCCAATTGTGCACTGCCCCTGCTGCGGGCAGGTACCCCTGCCGGAGAGCGAACTGCCCCTGACACTGCCGATGATTGACAGCTATGAGCTGACGGATGACGGTGAGTCTCCCTTGGCAAAAATGACCGACTGGGTGAACACCGTTTGCCCGACGTGCGGCGGCGCGGCCAAGCGCGAGACGGACACCATGCCCCAGTGGGCGGGCTCCTCCTGGTATTTCCTGCGGTATTGCGACCCGCATAACGATACTGCCCTCGCCTCCAAAGAGGCGCTGGACTATTGGATGCCCGTGGACTGGTATAACGGCGGCATGGAGCACACCACGCTGCATTTGCTCTACAGCCGGTTCTGGCACAAGTTTTTGTATGATATCGGCGTTGTGCCCACGAAGGAGCCTTACAACAAGCGCACCTCACACGGCATGATTCTGGGCGAGGACGGCCAGAAGATGTCCAAGTCGCGCGGCAATGTGGTCAATCCCGATGAAATCGTGCGTGACTACGGCGCGGACACCATGCGCCTGTATGAAATGTTTATCGGCGACTTTGAAAAGGCCGCCCCCTGGAATCCGCAGAGCATCAAGGGCTGTAAACGCTTCCTGGAGCGTGTGTTCGCCTTGCAGGACTGCGTAAAGGGCAAAGAAATTCGTCCGGAATTTGAAAAGCGCGTGCACCAGATGATCAAAAAGGTGACCGAAGATATTGAGGCGCTAAAGTTTAATACCGCGATTGCCGCCATGATGGCCTTTTTGAATGAAATTTATGACAGCGGCAGCATCGCAAAAGAAGAGCTGCGCATTCTGTTGCAATTGCTTTCCCCGTTTGCCCCGCATGTGGCGGAGGAGGTGTGGGAAACGCTGTCCCACCCCGGCATGGCCTGCACGCAAGCTTGGCCGGCGTTTGACGAGGCAAAGTGTAAGGACGACCATATCGAACTCGCCGTGCAGATCAACGGAAAAATCCGCGACCACGTTTCTGTGGACGCGGAAATCAGCGCGGAAGATGCTATCGCAGCGGCAAAGGCACAGGAAAAGGTGGCCGCCGCCATCGCCGGCATGGAAATCGTCAAGGAACTGTATGTGCCCGGAAAACTGGTGAATCTGGTTGTGAAGCCGGGGAAATCCTAATGGAAAAGCTCCTGCTCGTGGACGGCATGAATCTTCTGTGGCAAATGTTTTGCGGCATGCCATCCAGAATCATTAACAAAAACGGGAAAGCCATCCACGGAACAATGGGGTTTGTTGGGGCGCTGATTAGAATCGTCAAACTGACAGAACCTACCCATATAGTCGTACTGTTTGACGGGGAGCATGAAACGGAGCGCACGAAGCTGTTTGTGGACTATAAGGCAAACCGAATCAGCGACCCGGACACGCCGGACGATGAAAGCCCGTTTTCACAGCTGGATGACATCTATTGCGCTTTGGATTCCATGAACATCAAACACAGGGAAGTTACGGAGCTTGTCGAAGCGGATGATGTGATTGCAAACTATGCCCTTACCTACGGTAAAAGGATGCAAGTAGTAATCTCATCATTAGACAGTGACTTTTTTCAGCTGATTGGAGAGAGGGTCTCTGTTTTACGCTACCGCGGCGATAAAACGGTGATCTGTGACAGGCGCTACATACAGGAAAAATATGACATTTTGCCTGAGCAATACGCCGATTTTAAAGCCTTAACCGGCGACAGCTCCGACAATATCAAAGGAGCCGAAAAGGTAGGCATCAAAACGGCGGCAGCCTTATACCAATATCCAAAGAAAGCGTAGATAAAAAATCTGCGAAAAAGCCATACAGGAAAGCTTTTCCTTGATTTTTTATGACGTTTATCTAAACTGTACCCTATAAACCGGACAGCCCCGGTTTTCAGAACCCTATAAACCA
>JAVBPP010000073.1:0-11644 GCA_031549535.1 Oscillospiraceae bacterium | reverse complement strand
GCCTCGCAGCGTCCGCCCTTAACGTTAAAGGAAAAACGGTTGGACTGAAAGCCGTGCGTTTTGGCGTCCGTTGTTTGCGCGAAGAGCTCGCGGATATCCGTAAACACGCCCGTATAGGTTGCAGGGTTGGAGCGCGGCGTGCGCCCGATAGGGGATTGGTCGATATCAATCACCTTGTCCAAGTGTTCGATGCCGCGCAGCTCCCGGTGCTTGCCTGCGGGCTTTTTCGCGCCGTTCAGCTCCGTGACCAAGCGTTTAAACAGAATCTCATTCACCAAGGAGGATTTACCGGAGCCGGAAACCCCGGTTACGCAGACAAATTCACCCAGCGGAATCGTGATGTCGATATCCTGCAAATTATTCTCCTGTGCGCCGATTACGGTCAACGCCTTGCCGTTACCCTCCCGCCGAACGCCGGGAATCGGAATGAACTTTTTGCCGCTCAAGTATTGCCCCGTGAGCGAGTGGGGACAATTTTTAATGGTCTCCAAGTCGCCCTGGCAGACGATTTCACCGCCGTGAATGCCCGCGCCCGGGCCGATATCTACAATATGATCGGCCTCATACATGGTCTCCTCGTCGTGCTCCACCACGATGAGGGTGTTGCCCAAGTCACGCAGGTGCTTGAGCGTGGTGAGCAGTTTTTCATTGTCGCACTGGTGCAGGCCGATGGATGGCTCGTCCAATATATACAGCACTCCCACAAGGGAGGAGCCGATTTGTGTGGCTAGGCGAATGCGCTGGCTTTCCCCGCCGGAAAGGCTGCCCGTTGCCCGCGATAGGGTCAAATAATCCAGGCCGACACTCGCCAAAAAGCTCATGCGTTCGCGGATTTCCTTGAGGATTAAGTCCGCAATCATGGTGTCCCGCTCACTGAGCTGCAGGCTGTTTGCAAACTCGAGCCCCTGCTTAATGGATTTGTTGGCGAACACGTCAATGTTGATGCCGCCCACGGTAACGCTGAGGGATTCCTCCCGCAGCCGTGCGCCGCCGCAATCCGGGCATTTGGCCACGGACATATAGCCCTCCAGCTCCGCGCGCATCCATTCGCTTTGCGTTTCTTTATAGCGGCGCTCCAGATTGTTCGCAATTCCCTCAAAGCTGGTGAGATAGGAGCCGGAGCCGTATTCATTTTTACGCTCCAGTTTAATTTTTTTGCCCTTGGTGCCGTAGAGGATTAAATCCAGTGCCTCCTTGGAAAGCTGACTTACCGGGACATCCAGAGAAAAGCCATAGTGCGCGGCGAGGCCCTCTAAATACATCTGCGCAATGGTTCCGCCCTCCGCAGCCGTCCAGCCGGAGGCGCGAATGGCGCCCTCGCGGACAGTCAGGCGTTTGTTTGGGATAATCAAATCGGGGTCAGGCTTCATAAAGGTGCTGAGACCCGCGCAGGTTGGGCAGGCACCGAAGGGGTTGTTGAAGGAGAACATGCGCGGCGTGAGTTCCTCAATGCTTACGCCATGCTCCGGGCAGGCGTAGTTCATGGAGAAGAGCTGTTCCTCGCCATCCACCACATCCACAAGCAGCAGCCCTTCGGAAAGCTTGGTGGCAACCTCCACGGAATCGCTCAGGCGGCTGCGGATATCTTGTTTTACGACCAGACGGTCTACAACAATTTCAATGCTGTGCTTCTTATTTTTATCCAGCTGAATGCTTTCGGAAAGGTCATAAACGCTGCCGTCCACGCGCGCGCGCACATAGCCGCTGCGGCGGGCGCTGTCCAGCTCCTTAATAAATTCGCCCTTCTTGCCCCGGGCAATGGGAGCCATAATTTGAATGCGTGTACCCTCCGGCAGCTCAAAGATGCTGTCCACAATGTTATCCACTGTCTGGCGCGAAATCTCCCGCCCGCAAACCGTACAGTGCGGGATGCCCACACGCGCGTATAACAGGCGCAGATAGTCATAAATCTCCGTCACTGTGCCCACGGTGGAACGCGGATTTTTGGAGGTGGTTTTCTGGTCAATGGAAATAGCAGGGGAGAGGCCTTCAATCGTATCCACATTCGGTTTTTCCATCTGCCCTAAAAACTGACGCGCATAGGAGGAGAGAGATTCCACATAACGCCGCTGCCCCTCCGCGTAAATCGTGTCAAACGCAAGAGAAGATTTTCCGGAGCCGGAAAGCCCGGTGAAAACCACAAGCTTGTCCCGGGGAATTTCCAGATTGATGTTCTTTAAATTATGCTCACGAGCACCTTTTACAATGAGGTTTTTCTGGCTCAAAAGGTATCAGGCCTTTCTGGTTATATTGTTTTAACGGCAACAATAATTGGACTCATAAAATCAGCTTCTACTTCCCCTCCCGCAGTTTCGAGATTTTATCCCGCAGCAGAGCCGCGTGCTCGAACTCCAGCAGCTTGGCTGCCGCCTTCATCTCTTTGGTATACTGCTCAATGAGCGCCTCGCGCTCCTGGCGGGTGAGTTTGGCGGCGGGCTTGTCCGCGTCCTCGCTCTTGACGCTGATTTCCAGAATATCATGGACTTCTTTTATGATGGTTTGGGGGGTAATGCCGTGCGCTTCGTTATAGGCCAGCTGCTTTTCCCGGCGGCGGTTGGTCTCTGTGAGCGCCCGCTCCATGGAGGGGGTAACGCTGTCTGCATACATAATGACCTCGCCCCCGGCGTTGCGCGCCGCGCGGCCGATGGTTTGAATCAGGGAGGTTTCACTGCGCAGAAAGCCCTCTTTATCTGCATCCAAAATAATTACCAGAGACACCTCCGGCAAGTCGAGCCCCTCGCGCAGCAGGTTGATGCCCACCAAAACATCAAATTCCCCTGTGCGCAAATCGCGGATAATCTCCATGCGCTCAATGGTCTCTACGCCAAAGTGCATATAGCGCACCTTGATGTCCAGCGCCTCCAGATACTCCGTCAAATCCTCCGCCATCTTTTTCGTGAGGGTGGTGACCAAAACGCGTTCATTCCGTGCGCTGCGTTCGTTAATTTCAGAGACCAGGTCGTCTATTTGCCCTTCCGTGGGTTTGACAGTGACCAGAGGATCCAGCAGCCCTGTTGGGCGGATGACCTGCTCGGCAATCACGGCGCTTGTTTCCCGCTCCATTTGGCTGGGCGTTGCACTGACAAAAATCTTTTGCCCCGCACGTTTGTAGAATTCATCAAAAGTGAGAGGGCGGTTGTCGTAGGCGGAGGGCAGGCGAAAGCCGTATTCAATTAGGCTCTCCTTGCGCGCGCGGTCGCCGCCATACATGGCGCGCACCTGCGGCAGCATGACGTGGGATTCATCCACGAACAGTAAAAAATCGTCCGGAAAATAATCGATCAGCGTAAACGGCGCGGAACCGGGTGTGCGCCCGGACATCACGCGGGAATAGTTTTCAATGCCCTTGCAAAAGCCGGTTTCGCGCAGCATTTCAATGTCATACTCCGTGCGCTGCTGGATGCGCTGCGCCTCCAATAGCTTGCCCTGCGCGGTAAATTCCTCCACGCGCTGCAGCATCTCCTCATAAATCACCTTGATGGATTGCTCCATTTTCTCGTGTGAAACCACATAGTGGGAGGCGGGGTAGATGGCCACATGTGAGAGTTCGCTTTTTACATGGCCGGTCAAGGCGTTAAATTCCCGGATACGGTCTACCTCGTCCCCAAAAAATTCCACGCGAATGGCGTTTTCACTGGAGTAGACCGGGTAAATTTCTACCACATCGCCGCGCACGCGGAACATATTGCGCGTAAAACTCACATCGTTGCGCTCGTATTGAATTTCTACCAGCCGTTCAATCAGCCAGTCCCGGCTTTTTTCCATGCCTTTGCGCAGAGAAATCACCATATTGCGGTAATCCAGCGGGTCGCCCAAGCTGTAGATGCAGGAGACGCTGGAGACGATAATGACATCCCGCCGTTCGCTCAAGGACGCAGTGGCGGAGTGGCGCAGCTTTTCAATTTCGTCATTGATGGAGCTGTCCTTTTCTATATAAGTGTCCGTCGTCGGCAGATAGGCCTCCGGCTGATAAT
The DNA here is from genome assembly GCA_031549535.1 of Oscillospiraceae bacterium. Lineage (GTDB taxonomy): Bacteria > Bacillota > Clostridia > Oscillospirales > Acutalibacteraceae > JAVBPP01. The sequence goes on along the minus strand of JAVBPP010000073.1, from coordinate 7,670 downwards.
AATCATAATAAGAGACAAAATACTCCACCGCATTTTCCGGGAAAAACTCGCGAAACTCGCTGCAAAGCTGGGCGGCAAGCGTCTTGTTGTGCGCAAGCACCAGCGTTGGGCGGTTGACGCGCTCAATGATGTTGGCCATGGTAAATGTTTTGCCGGAGCCTGTCACGCCCAGCAGAGTCTGTTCCTGATGCCCCGCATACAGCCCGTCCACCAGCGCTTGGATAGCCTGGGGCTGGTCGCCCATGGGGACATAGGGCGCATGCAGTTTAAATTGATTCATGGCAAATACACTCCTCTGGCAAGAACAAAAGTTCACCTTTGTATTGTAGACGCTTTGCACGGGAATGTCAAGCATAAAAATTGCAAGTCCTGTCATAAAATGGAAATATAAACCAGATATAATGGCGATGGTTTATATAAGGGGGGAGAAAGCGCAAAAGGGGGAACTTATGAAAAAAGTATTGGCATTTTTAGTTTCGATACTCCTGCTTGCCTGCATTGCAGGCGGTATTTTCGCGTTTCATTTTTACAGCACAACCATGTCCGAGGCGGAAATTAAAGCGTATTTCCCGCAAAACAGCAAAAGCGGCGCAACCGATTTTGGGAAGTATGTGGATTTCGGCTATATGAATTATGCGTTTTATGTGGCGGAGGATCGGGATTTTGGGGAGCAGGAGGAACTAATTATTTTTCAGGAAAAGCCTTTCGGTCCCATCCTGCGTACCAAACAATGGGTGCATATCAGCAGCAATTGTGACAGTAATATCGTTGGAAAGTTTTTATTCCGTCCGGTTTTGGAAAGCGGTCTGGAGGAAAACACACAGCTGCTGTTGCTCTTCAGCTCCAACGCCGAAAAAATGGTGCGCTGCGTCTATACCTATGCGGAAAATGATGTGGAGCGCAGCGCGGAAAAACGCTTTGCGGAAAATGAGTACTTCATCTTCTCCGTCAACAACCTGGGCATAAAAAACGGCATCGACAAACAAATGAGGGACGCCAAATTCTATAACGCCCAAGGTGGACTGGTGCATAGGATACAATTTTAGAAAAAGAACCGCGGCCTCCGATTTAACAGGAGGCCGCGGTTTTTTGATACGAATTTCAACTTATAAATCTTTTTGCTTGGATTCGTATGAGTTGCTTATTTCACTGTGACCTTGCAAGTAGCCGTTTTTCCATTACAAACCTTCACGGTAATCGTAGCCGTACCCGCCTTCACCGCCGTGAGCTTGCCTGTTTTGGCGTCCACCTTGACAACGGCAGTATTGCTGGACGAAAACTTCCTCGCATAGCTTGCCGCGCCGGAATTCAGGGTGACGGCAAGTGTTTTCGTGGTGCCTTTGGTCATGGTCAAGGGATTCGGCGTAAGCTTGACGCTGGTCGGCGCGGGTTTGACGGTGACGCTTATACTTTTCTTCACGCCATTGTAAAGGGTCAGCGTGATGGTAGCCGTACCCGCCTTCAGCGCCGTGATTTTGCCGTTTGCATCTACCGTAGCAACGGCCTTGTTGCTGGATGACCAAACGTGTTTATAACTGGCCGCGCCGCTGGGCGCTAGGGTTGCCGTGGCGGTGAAGGTTTCTTTCACGCCGAGGGTGACGGCGGTTTTGTTGAGGGTGATGCTGGTCGGCGCGGCCTTGACCGTGACGGTCATACTCTTTTTCACGCCGTTGTAAAGGGTCAACGTGATGGTAGCCGTGCCCGCCTTCAGCGCCGTAATTTTACCGTTTGTGTCCACGATGGCAACAGCCTTGTTGCTGGACGACCAGGTGCGCTTATAACTCGCCGCGCCGGAGGGGGCTAGGGTTGCCGTGGCGGCGAAAGTCTCTTTCACGCCGAGGGTTACGGCGGTTTTGTTGAGGGTGATGCTGGTCGGTGCGGCCTTGACTGTGACGGTCATGCTCTTCTTCACGCCGTTAAACAGAGTCAGTGTAATCGTCGCCGTGCCCGCCTTCAGCGCCGTGATTTTGCCGTTTGTGTCCACGAGGGCAACCGCCTTGTTGCCGCTTGACCAAGTGCGTTTATAGCTCGCCGCGCCGGATGGTGCTAGGGTTGCTGTGACGGCGAAAGTCTCTTTCACGCCGAGGGTGATGGCGGATTTGTTGAGGGTGATGGAGGTCGGCGCGGGCTTGACTGTAACGGTACAGCTGGCCGTTTTGCCCATGGCGGTTTTGGCTGTGATGACCACGGTGCCCGCCTTGGCGGTCGTAATTTTGCCCGCCGTGTCCACGGTGGCGATGGTTTTATCGGCGGAGCTCCAGGTCACCATGATGGGTGCGTCCAGCGTTACCACCGGGGCAAAGCTCTCCTTCACGCCCAGCGTGACGGCGGTTTTGCTCAGCTTGATGTTCGGATTCTTGGGCAGTACCTCAGATTTGATCACCGCCTGGCAGCGCGTGCAACGCAGCTCCCGCTTGCCGTCCTTGGTGGTGGTCGCTTGCGTAACAGTGAACCACTTGCCGCTGTCGTGGTTAGAGGCGCCAGATACCTCTCCGCTTCCCTGGCAATTGCTGCACGTTTTATTATAGTACTCCCATCCGCTGCCAGAACAGGGACTGCATTTCACTTTTGATAATTTTGTTCCAACCCCCGCGCAGCTGGAACAAATTTTTTCAACTACTTTATCGATTTGAACTTTACCGGTGGCATAGCAGAAGGGGCATGGAATTAATTTGTTTAAGCTGTCGCTAAAAGAATATTTTGTGCCATGGCAAATAGCACATGTTGTGGTTATGGTTTCGATGGTCTGCTGCTTTCCACTGCCCTTACATCCCGTGCATGTTATATATTTTGCTACTTGCCCGATCCCCTTGCACGCGGTACACTGCGCACTTAACGTTCCGTTCCCGTTGCAGGTTGTACAGCTGCGTGCCCACACTGCATACAAAACGACTTGCGTATTTTGCGTATAATACGAACCCGGCGCATAAGCGATATCATTGCATGAGTTCGTGGACCAGCCTTTAAAGGTATAGCCGGTTCGAATGGGTTTTGCAGTGCTCAATTTCAATGATTCGCCATAAATCTTTGCTTGACTGGCGGGTGCGTTAGAGCCGCCGTTGGCGTTGTATGTCACGGAGTATGTAGGAGTCCACAATGCATATAATACAATATCGGAATTCTCCGTATAGTTTGCCCCAGGAGCATAGGTGGTTGTCCCAGCTGGCGTAGTCCCCCAAGCGCTAAAGACATATCCAGATCGAGTGGGAACAGCACTACTCAATTTCAGTGTTTCCCCGCTTGGCTTGATTTGGCTGGCAGGCGCTCTGGAACCGCCGTTGGCGTTGTATGCAACGGTGTATGTAGGTGTCCACATGGCATATAGCGTGATGTTGGCATTATCAGCGTAGTTCGCACTCGGCGCGTAAGTGGCAACCCCATCTGGCGTAGTTGCCCAAGCATTGAAGATATATCCGGCTCGAGTGGGAACGGTATTACTTAATTTTAATATTTCGCCGTGTGGCTTGGTCTGGTTGGCAGGCGCTCCGGAACCGCCGTTGGCGTTGTATGCAACGGTGTATGTAGGTGTCCACACAGCGTATAGTGTAATTTCGGCGTTTTGGGTATAACTCGCACCCGGTGCATAAGCGACGGCTCCTCCCGGTGTAGTTGCCCAACCGTTAAACATATATCCCGTTTGGGTTGGGGTCTGTAAAGGCAATGAAACTCCGTGGGTTTTGGTTGCTGTAGGTGATGAGACCAAGCCGCCGGTTGCGTTGTAATTAATGCTATATGTTGCAATATTCCATACGGCATACAATATATTAGAATGATCTATATTATAAGCTTGCCCTGGCAGATAAACAACAGCTCCGTCCGGAGCAGTCGCCCAGCCCTTAAAGGCAAAACCTATTCTGGCAGGCCTTGTATCGCTTATTGTAATGGGCACTCCCGGCACTTTCGTTTGTGTAGCAGGCACATTTGAAGCGCCGACAGCGTCGTATACAATGGAATATATTGTATCCTTATAATTGATATATCCAACGTTATTGTCGCCTTTCACTTGGACAGGACTTACTCTGCGCCCAAAAGTTCCATCGCCAACGTTGCGTTCTCCCCATCCCCAGACGGTGCCCTCATCTTTTAATACGATGGTATGTGAAGCGCCTGCAGCAATGGCGGTCACTCCACTTAAATCAATTACTTGTTTCGGTATTACGTCATAGAGAGGAAAACCGGAATAGTTTCCATAGCCAAGCAAGGTGCTTTCACCCCAAGCCCACACAGTACCATCCACTCTCAGTGCAACTGTAAAACGATTTCCTGTTGAGAGGGCTATAACATCATTCAAACTGTTCATCTGCACCGGAGTTAAGTAATTTAACACAGTTCTATCCCCGAGCGGTCCATATTTGTTATATCCCCAACCCCACACTGTACCATCGCTTTTTAAAGCGACAGTATGATATTCCTGCGCCGCAATAGCCGCAACATTGTTTATGTTACTTGCTTGCGCCGGGATACCATGATCAGTTGTGGTTCCGTCGCCAAGCTGCCCTCGATTATTTTGCCCCCAAGACCAAAGGGAACCGTCGGCTTTCAAGGCAACCGTATGGCAAACTCCAGCCGCCACAGCCGTGATATTGTCTATGCTAGTTACTTGTACCGGTGTAACATGGTTATTCGTGGTTCCGTCACCGAGCTGTCCATAGTCATTATAGCCCCATTCCCAGAGGGTGCCGTCAGCTTTTAGGGCAACCGTGTGGTATCCGCCCGCCGCGACAGCCGTAACATGATCCAAGCCGTTCACTTTTACTGGTATAGAAGAATTTTCTGTGTTTCCAATTCCAAGTTGGCCATGATAATTATATCCCCATGTCCATACTGTGCCATCAGCTTTTAACGCAATAGTGTGATAGTATCCCGCTGCAATAGACTTAATTTTACCCAGGCCGCTTAATTGCGCCGGGACGAGGTGATAGGAGGTGGTTCCATCACCAAGTTGTCCATAACCGTTATATCCCCATGTCCAGAGTGTATTATCGGCTTTTAACAAGATTGAAAAATCTGAGTTTGGGCCGCCCCCCACTGCAACCATCGGCGTAGTGCTGAAATTGGAATCCGATTCAGCAGAAGCCCAAAACGAAGTTGGTACAGCACCCAAGAAAATAATGATAGCAAGAGTTATACAAATAGCTTTTTTCAACTAAAACGCCTCCAAACTTTGTTTTTCTTCTAAAGCAATTTGATACCCAGTTGTACAGAAACACATATCAAGAATCCTCATCTGTGGATAGTCCATTTTCATGCAATAGGAAACATCGCGTCCTAATGCCTCAAAGTTACTGCAATTATCGTCATAGTATTTCAAAATGTGTTCAAAACTGTCCTTTTTGTAGTTTGCCGATTTGAGTTCAAGTGTGTTTCTTGCACATTTTCGGAAAAACTTGTCATAGGCAGGGGTGCAGCCGAGCGTCCCCATCAGTATTTTCGTGAGTAAGATATCAGAAATAGGGCTCTTGGTTAATTTATCTCCTTCTGCCTTTGCTCGCACGTTCGCATATATTTCTCTTAGTTTTTCAGTCAGTAAAAACAGGTCACGGAGCAATGTTTCATTATCGAGGTAGTCTTTACAGGTAACAGCCCACAATTTTTCGTATTCCGGTTTTAAAATTTCATGCACCGCATTCGTATGTACTTTATAGTCTAGGTGAAACAAAAATGATGAAGCGCGGTACATTCTAAAACTCGCAAGATAAAAGGCAAGATGCAAACAAAGGGATTCCATCTCGCAATCATTTAGTTCCTTGCATGAGCCTTGATACTTTGCAAACGCCAAATAACAATGCTCCCAGGATTTATCTCTATGGTGGTCATTCCGCTTCATTTCATTCAAAAGCTGTCTTCCGTTTTCAATAACTTCCGATATACAAGCGCGCATATCTTTCCATTTCCCCCTAAATTTTTTTGGCATGGTTTAGTAAATAGCGCTCCGCCTGTAAATTCCAAAGCCCCTTCGTCTTCGCCGTCAACTCCGCCAGCTCCCGCATGAGCGGGTCGTTTTCACCCAGCTTGGCAAAATCCGCAATAGCGGTGAGCGGCAGGGAGATGCCGGTGTAAATCAGCTTTTTGCCGCCGGGGATTTCCGGCAGATGCAGTGTGGCGTCGGCCACGCAGTCCAGGCCGCCGATGTGCGTGACGAGGATGGAGGGGTTCAATAAACCCTTCCCCATCATATCCAGGCATTCGCGCATGTCGTCCGCGTTGCCGCCGCTGGTGCCCACAACATGGGTATTGCCGTAGTGTACATTATAAAAATTCATTTCTGCCGTAAATGCAGGGTTGGAGGGACCCGCAAAAAAATTGAGACAGCCATCGTTTGCGAGGATTTGGTCGCCCAGGGTCACCACGGCGGGGACGGGAGCGAACACCAGCACGTCATCGTAACCTTCCGGGGAGAGAGGCAGCAGTGCGGCCCGGGCGTCACAGCCGGAGGTGTTGAGGTAGTGCAGTGTAATGCCCTGCTTTTTTGCCTCGGCAGGGGAAAGCAGCTCCTCGGCGCGGCTCAGACGCGCTTCATCAATATCCGTGACGACGAGCAGCGTGGGTCTGCGGTCGCAGTGCAGTATGTAGTCAATTGCGGCAAGGCCCATGGGGCCGACTCCGGCGAGTATCGCCATTGCCCCGCCCTCGCGGATGCCCATTTCGTGCACATAGCTGCCGCGCTTGGTGTGGTACATGGCGTGGAACGTGCCGCTCACGCAGGAAAGCGGCTCCGTGAGTGAGCCGCAGTAAAACGCCTCGCCGCTATAAGGCAGCAGGCAGTCCATGAGCATCACCTCGCGCGGGATGACGACATAGCTGGCATCCCCGCCGATATAGCGGTAAGAATAGCCCGGTGCATCCAGCGAGCCTTGATAGTTCAGCGCGGGCTGAATCACAAAGCGGTCGCCCGCGCGGTATTTGCCCGCCCATTCGTCGCCAACCTCCAGAATCTCACCGCAGAACTCATGCCCGATGATGATGGGGTGCTCCGCGATATCCGCAGGCACGCGTTTGTGCTTCGCCCCCTGCTCGGCCGCCTTGTAGGAGGACATGCAAAGGCTGTCGGATACCACACGCGCAAGGATTTCCCCCGGGCCGATAGCAGGCAGATCGAAACATTCCAAACGTAAATCATTTGCTGCATAAAGCCGTACGGCGGTTGTTTTCATATGCACAATCCTTTTTTAAATATAATAACATCATTATAGCATGATAGAAAAAAATTACAATCAAAAAAGCCGCTTACACGAAATAAATCGGTGTAAACGGCGGCGGAAACAGCCTGCAAACGCGTCGCTTTCACGATAAGCTTTCTTCCGCCAACCATAGATTTACCCAAAGCGCAAACAATATACACGCATTTACAAAAAAGACTTGCTATTTTTCAAAAGCTGTGCTAAACTACCTTAGTACAAAAATGTAATGGGTATTTGTGGAGGTTACTATGTCTGTTCAAGAAATCGTATTGGGCATTTTATTATTCTTGTCCTCAATCGCTTTAATTGCCGTTGTTTTGCTGCAGGAGGGCAAGTCTGCCGGTCTTTCCGGCGCAATTGCCGGCGGTGCGGATACCTTTTTTGGTAAAAACAAAGGCAGAACTATGGAGCAAAAGCTTGTGAAAATCACCCGCGTAATCGCCATCGCGTTCTTTACGCTGGTGTTTGCGACTTCTATTGTGATTTTGT
>JAVBPP010000013.1:0-21807 GCA_031549535.1 Oscillospiraceae bacterium | reverse complement strand
AGCGGCCGGAAGGTGCCGGTCGGCAATGCACAGGATGCGCACCTGCTCCGGTGCGAGCCAAAGCGGAAAAGCGCCTGCAAAGTGCTCGGTCAAAATGCCGATAAAGCGCTCAATGCTGCCCAAAACCGCGCGGTGAATCATAATGGGGCGGTGGGGCTGGTCGTCCGCGCCGATATATTCCAGCTCAAAGCGCTCGGGCATTTGGAAGTCGAGCTGAATTGTGCCGCACTGCCAGGTTCTGCCCAGGCAATCCGTCAAATGGAAATCCAGCTTGGGGCCGTAGAACGCGCCGTCTCCGGGATTCAGCTTATAGCTATAACCCATTTCCGTAATTGCTTCATGCAGGGCATCTGTGGCGAGGTCCCAGGTCTCTTTTTCGCCCATGGAATCCTCCGGTTGGGTGGAGAGCTCAATGTGATAGTCAAAGCCGAAGGTTTGTTTGTAAATCGTGTCAATGATGCTCACAACGCCCTTGATTTCGTCCTTGATTTGCTCGGGCGTCATAAAGATGTGCGCGTCATCCTGCGTGAAGCAGCGCACACGCATCAGGCCATGCAGCGCGCCCGAAAGCTCGTGCCGGTGCACGAGCCCCAGTTCGCCCATGCGCAGCGGCAGCTCGCGGTAAGAGCGGCGTTTGGATTTGAACAGCAGCATGCCGCCGGGGCAGTTCATGGGTTTTACGCAGAAGGTCTCCTCGTCTATGAGTGTGGTATACATATTGTCCTTGTAGTGATCCCAATGGCCGCTGGTGTGCCAAAGCCCTTGGTTGAGCATGATGGGCGTTGCAATTTCCTGATAGCCGCGCTGCATGTGCAAATCGCGCCAAAAATTAAGCAGGTTGTTCCGCAAAATCATGCCCTTCGGCAAAAAGAAGGGGAAGCCCGGCCCCTCGTCCAGGAAGGTGAACAGCTCCAAATCCTTACCAATGCGGCGATGGTCGCGTTTTTTCGCCTCCTCGATGGCGGCAAGATAGCTTTCTAACTCCTCTTTTTTGGGGAAGGCCGTGCCGTAAACGCGCTGCAGCATTTTCTTGCTTGCGTCGCCGCGCCAGTAAGCGCCCGTGCAGGAGGTCAGGGCAAACGCTTTCACGCGCCCGGTATCCGGCAGATGCGGCCCGGCGCAAAGCTCGTCAAACTCCCCCTGCTTGTAAAAACTGATTTTTTCGCCCTTGCCCGCATGCTCCGCAATCAGCTCCACCTTATAATCCTCGCCCCTGCCTTGCATAAGGGCGATGGCGTCGGCGGCGTCCAGCTCGTGTTTTTCCAGCGGCAGAGCCTCTTTCACGATTGCCTTCATTTCCGCCTCGATTTTTTGCAGTTCCTCCGGCGTCAGGGGCGTATCCAAATCGAAATCATAATAAAAACCGTTGTCAATCGCCGGGCCGATGGCAAGCTTAACCCCCGGATACAGGCGCTTGACTGCCTGCGCCAGAATGTGGGAGGCGGTATGGCGGAAGGCCTTTTTGCCGTCCTCATCGTCAAAGGTGAGGATATCCAGCGCGCAGTCCTGCGTCAGCGGCGTGCGCAAATCGCAGAGTGCGCCGTCAATTCTGCAGGCGCAGGCCGCCTTATACAGCCCCATACCCAGCTCCTTCGCGATATCCATCGCGCGAATACCCGCGTCAAATTCCTTGATGACGCCACCTTTTAATGTCACTTGAATTGCCATGTCTTCTCTTCCTTTCCAATAAAAAAACTTCATCCCTATCATGCCCAAAACGGACAAACAGGGATGAAGCAAGGCTCCACGGTTCCACCCAAATTGCCAAAACAAACATGCCTTGGCCACTCATTTGCCTGTAACGCGGCAAGACGGCACCGGTTTTGCACAAAATATATTTATTTTCTGCTTCCCCGATACACTCCGCAGTGGTTTCCCGCCGGATGACCCGAAACGCGCTCCCAGCCTATGGCGCATTCTCTCTTTACGAGCCGTATTCCCAAGCGGTGCTCTGCATCAGCGATTTTAGATATGCGAGATATGCCAATAAGATAACATGTTTTTTGGAGTTTGTCAAATGGGATGTTGCGCTAATACCCAAACACGCCCTCCAGCGATTCATCCTGCTCCACCCAATCGGCAACGGTAATTTCACGGTAACGCTCGCCGTCCTCCCGGACATAAACGGTGGTAATACCGGCGTTAATAATCAGCCGTTTGCACATGGAACAGCTGCAGGCGTTGGAAACATAGTTGCCGGAAGGCATTTCCAGCCCGGCGAGATACATGGCGCTGCCAATCATCTGGCTGCGGGGCGCGCTGATGATGGCGTTGGCCTCGGCGTGCACACTGCGGCACAGCTCATAGCGTTCCCCGCGCGGAATCTGCCTTGCCTCCCGAATGCAGGAGCCGAGATCCGTGCAGTTTTTTCGCCCGCGCGGCGCACCGACATAGCCCGTGGCAATCACCTCATCGTTTTTCACGATGATTGCGCCGTAATGGCGGCGCAGGCAGGTGCAGCGTTGGGAGACAACTTCTGCTAAATCCAAATAGTAGTTGGTTTTATCCCTGCGTTGTGTGTTCATAGGCAAGTTACCAAGCAAAGGTAAAGTTTTGATCAATACTGCCGGTTATTGTAGCGGAGGTGTAATCCTTTAGTGAGATTCCGGCATAGGAACCCTTGATTCTGCCGGTAATTACACCGGGTTGGCGCATGCTGACACTGGCCAGTTTGCCGCCGCCGTTCAGCACGGCGGTGATTTGCCCGCCCTTGTATTCGGCGGTGGAATTCGGATCCACCGTAACAGTGCTGGGCAACAAATTGACAAAAGAATTCAGTGTGTTCATGCAAGTGGCGTGCTTGGGCGCGGGGGAGAGCGCTTTGACCTTTTCGGGCACAAGTGTAATTTTAATGGTCCAGCCCAGTCCCTTAGCGGTACAGCTTGCAGATTTTACATATTCCGGCTTCAGTTTGCTCATATAGCTCTGGTTGATTACGGGCAAAAAGGCATTTGGGGTCATCGCTTTATCAACGGTACCTTTTCCGTTTACAAATTTTTCCTTGGTCGTAGTGCCCTTGTTTGCCGCAGACAGTAACACAGTGGCACCCAGGCGGAGAATCATGTTGGTGGTGTCCAGCTTTAAATCACCCTTGTCAACACGGGTGACGCTGAAGTTCTTTGCGCTTTTTGTAGCATTCGCGGCATTGTTGTATAGCGTTACGATGCTGGTTATGGAGCTGGGGACAGCAACGACTGTAACGGTGCAGCTCGCCTTTCTGCCGTTGTGCGTGGTGACGGTCAGCGTGGTGGTTCCGGCCTTTTTCGCCGTCACAAGGCCGCTCGTTGCATTCACGGTGGCAACCGAGGTGTTGCTGGATTTCCAGGTTTTTGTGGCGACAGTCCCGGCGGGCGCAAGGGTGACGGGGGGCGTATAGGTTCCGCCGACGCCAATTTTAAAGGCCTTCAACGTAGCGGAGGTGGGCGCTGCTTTTACGGTAATTTTGCAGGCCGGTGATTTCATTTTGTTATAGGAAACAGCAGTGATATTGGCGGTGCCAACCCCTTTTGCGGTTACTTTTCCGCTGCTGTCCACGGTGGCAACCTTGGTGTTATCGGAGGCCCAAGTCTTTTTGCCCGCCGCGGTGGAGGGGGTGTAGCTTGCGCTGAGCGTCTTGGTCATCCCAACGCTTAAGGTCGCGGCAGTTGCACTGAGCTTCACAGTCTTCGGTGCATCCTTTACGGTGACCTTGCAGGTTGCCGTACGCTTGTTGCCTGTGGTCATGGTGATGGTTGCGCTGCCGACCTTCACAGCCTTGATTTTTCCGGTGCTGTCCACCGTTGCGATAGCGGTGCTGCTGCTTTTCCAGCTTTTGGTGCTGGTAGCGTTGCTCGGCGTGAACACCACGGCGGCAGTTTTCGTCTCACCCACACCCAAGGTAACGCTGGCGGGGTTCAGTTTTACCGCTGTGGGTGCAACGGCGGCGGCCGTGGCCTGAATGGGAACAATCAAGACGCACAGCAACATGGCCAAAAGAACGCAAAGAGTTTGTTTTATACGCATAGAAAAACCTCCAAAAAATTTTAGTCGCTATGTTATTAACGTGTACGAGGGTCTGTTTATTGCAATTGCTTGTGTAAACAAATTGTGAAAGATTCTGGAAATGGTACTGCTGTTAAAAAAAACAACTTAGTTTTTAACATTTTCTTCGATAGACTTGAGGGGCTTCCAGTCAATTTGATCATTTTCTCTATAAACTTTTTTTGACTCATTAATTAAATCTTTGTCAGAAGAAAGATCCTTAATTCTGTCCCGACTTATTCCCAGTACTGTGGATATTCCCGAATAATCTTCATTCCATAATTCCTCCACCACTAATTTGTTGTTTCTTAGGGCTGCGTATCCGTGGTGTTCCATCCCGCCGCCTACGGTAAAGTAAAATATACCGGGGTAGGAGGGATTATTTGAATAACGCAGTTGTGTTGTTCCGGTCATGAAATCGTAATTATCTATTTTAAATACTTTATCACCAAGCGAATAAACGGTTATTTCTGGACCGTTATATGAAACTATTAATTCGGAAACCTTGTCGTTGTTCAAATCTTTATATGCAAATCTAATCGCATCCTTCGGCTCTTTGGTTTCATATAAATTTTTTAATAATTCCGCATAATTTTTCTGACCGCCTTGCCATGCTGAATTCTTATTTGAAAATCGGTCTGTAGTGCTCTGTTCTCTAGTATCGGAAGTTTCATCTATGTCATTTGGTTCACTGGTTGTTGTTTGCGTTGTTTCAACATGTTCATCAAATTTCGTCGAATTCTTTGTATTGTCTATTGTTTTTCCGCACCCAGAAACTATCATTATCGCCATAACAAAAAATAAAATTAACGTTTTTCTCATCAAACACCCTCCCTTTTTTAATATTTACAATCGATACACTAGGGTCATCATTTCCCTCTACAACGGCCGTTCCAATTTCAGCTCCCGCTGCAGCACCATCCCGCCACCAAGCGCTGCACTGCGCGGATCAGGCTGGCAGGAACCGACATAAACGGTAAAGTCACCCGGCTCCAAGACACGTTCGCCCGCGTCGTTAACATAGGAAAACGCTTTTTTCGGCAGGGCGATGGTCAAAGTCAGGCATTCTCCTGCCCTTAGGAAATTGGATTGCGTCCCTTTGAGCTCCCACTTTGGGTAATTTTCTCCCGCGCCGTTTCGGCTGAGATAGACCTGTGTGATTTCACGCGCGTCCATCGTGCCGCAGTTTTGCAGCTTGACCCGCAGGGTGGCGCAAAGGCCGTTTGGTTCCAGCTGTAAATCCCGATATTGGAAGGTACTATAGCTCAAACCGTAGCCAAAGGGATAGAGCGGCTCACCCTTGAAATAGCGATATGTACGGTTTTGCATGGCGTAATCCGAAAAGTCCGGCAGGTCATTATCGCTGCGGTAAAAGGTAACGGGCAGCCTGCCGCTGGGGCTGCATGCGCCAAAGAGCAGCTGCGCGGCGGCTATTCCGCCGGCCTCACCCGGGTACCAGCAGTTGAGGATGGCGTCCGCACGCTCCTCGCAGCGGCCAATTGCCATGGCGCTGCCCGCGAGCAGGAGCACAATCAGGGGCCTTCCAGTTTCAATCAGCGTTTCCAGCAGGGTACGTTGGCTGGCGGGGAGGAGCAAATCCGGCTTATCGCCGCTCATATCGGGGTTGTAGGTGTCGCCCTCTTCCCCCTCGTATTTGGCGTCCAAACCGAGCACGGCGATAATGACGTCCGCCTCTTGCGCTGTTTGCCTTGCTTTTTCGAGCAGCTCTGGGTCGTCCGCGCCGTAAAGCGGGCAGCCCTGCGCATAGTGGACAGCTTCTCTGCCGCAATATTGCTCCAGTCCGCGTAATACCGTAAACGCTTCGGTGGGCAGGCCATTATAGTTGCCCAGTAAGGCCATTTCGCTGTCCGCGTTCGGGCCGATGACGGCAATATGCTGCGCAGCTTCTTTGTTCAGTGGCAAAATGCCGTTGTTTTTCAGTAGCACAAAACTGCGCTTTGCGGCCTCCAGGCATAGCTCTTTATGTGCCGCGCAGGCGTTTTGGCTGTAGGGGATGGCATCATAACTGACATTCTCATCATAGAAGCCCAGCTTAAACTGCGTGCGTAGCAGGCGGCGCAGGGCGGTGCTGATGTCCTCCTCGCTGACCAAATCCTGCTCATAAGCCTCAATCAAGTAGCCGTAGGTGTGGCCGCAGTTGAGGTCGCAGCCGTTTTGGATGGCAAGGGCGGCGGCCTGCTCCGGCGTTTCTACGGTTTTGTGCGCCTGATATATGTGGTCAATTGCGCCGCAATCAGAGACAACATGCCCTGTAAAGCCCCACTTGCCGCGCAGAATATCGACTAGCAGTTCACGGTTGGCGCAACAGGGCTGCCCGTTCAGCGCATTATATGCGCCCATAACGGATTCCACCTGTGCCTCGCACACCAGCTCCTCAAAGGCATATAAATAGGTTTCGTATAAATCTTTTTGCGATACAACGGCGTTAAAGCTGCTCCGCCCCTTTTCCGGGCCGCTATGCACGGCAAAATGCTTGGCGCAGGCGGCGGCTTTCAAGTGTTTGCCGTCGGTTTGTTGCAGCCCGTTGACAAAGGCGCAGCCCAGGCGGCCGGTGAGAAAGGGATCCTCGCCGTAGGTTTCGTGCCCCCGTCCCCAGCGCGGGTCGCGGAATATGTTGATGTTCGGGCTCCAAAAGGTCAGCCCCTGGCAGGCGCCGCATTCGCCGTTACGTTGGAATTCGTTATATTTCGCGCGCGCTTCCTCGGCGATGACGCAGGCAATTTCATGCAGAAATTCCGGGTCAAACATGGCCGCCAGAGCAATGGCCTGGGGGAATACGGTGGCAAAGCCCGCGCGCGCAACGCCGTGCAGGGCCTCGCTCCACCAGTTGTATTCTTTTACGCCCAAACGGGTGATTTCGTCCGCCGCGTTCACCAGCTGCGAGACTTTTTCCTCAAAGCTCATGCGGGTGAGCAAGTCCTCTATGCGCTCCTCCAGCGGGGCGCGTTCGTCCCGAAACAGCAGTTTTTCCATGCTACTCACCACAATACCCGAGACTGATTCGCGCAAACACGGGGTAATGGTCGGAGGGGTACATGCCGTCAAACTGCTCGCGCACAATGCGGTAGACGCTCACCTCGCGTACGTCACCCGCCGCAAACACATAGTCAATCGGGCGGTCTTCCTTCTCGTCCAGCTTTGCGTAACCGTGGAACGTCGAGCCGTCCGAGGCGTTTTGTGCCATACTTTTGCTGTCCACAAAGCCGCTTTCCAGCATGATGCGGTAGGTTGCGTCACCCTGCGGTGCATTGAAGTCCCCCGTCACAACGCTGGGAACGCCTGCGGGCACGGTGGAAGCAAGCCGCTGCGCAATCAACTTTGCGCCGTTTTGCCGCGCCTGCTCACTGCTTACATCCAAATGGGTGTTCCAATGCGCATAACGAAAGCCGGTGGCCTTTTCGCGCAACAGCGCCCAGCTGCAAATGCGGTTACAGCCGCCGTCCCAGCCCCGGGAGGGGATATCCGGTGTTTCGGAGAGCCAGAAGGTACCGCTGTCCAGCAATTCAAATTTATCCTTTTTATAAAAAATGGGGTTAGCTTCTCCGGTGTTCTCCGCATCGCGCCCCAGGGCAACAATGCCGTAGTCCGGGAAGGCCGGCGTTAAAATGTCCATCCATTCCGTTAAAGCCTCCTGCAGGCCGAAGGAATCAGGAGAGAGGGAACGCAGCGCTTGAATCACCGCGTTTTTACGAAAATCACGCTGGCGGTAGTCGTCCTTGCCGCCGTATAAAATGTTGAAGCTTGCAATGTCCAGGCTGCGGATGATGATGTTCTGTTCCATTATGTTCTCCCTTTTCTTGCGTGATCGAATTCGGCCATGCCGCCCTTTTCGTCAAACAGGCGGGCGGCCTCCATGCAGATTTCCAAAGAAAGCGCCAGGCAGTTTTCATCCATGTTGTCCGGTGTATCCTCACGGGTGTGGTAGTAGCGCTGCGGGTTGTGGTTGACGCCGTTAAAACCCGCCGCGCGCAGGCCATACATGGTGAAGGCCTCAGAATCGCAGGCACCGGGGTAGATGCCCGCGCGGGGCATGTCAACGCCGCAGTTTTTGCCGGCCAGGGCAATCAGGTCGCCCACGGCCTCGTCATCCCGCACAGTTCCGGTGCAGCCTTGGGTATACACCATCAGCTGCGAAATCTCACGCATGGTGTCCATGGAAATGAAAACGGTCTCTTCCTGCAATAATTCATCTCTATGCTTTTTGGCAAACGCCTTTGCGCCGCGCAAGCCGGCCTCCTCCGAGCCGGAGAGCAGCACACCAACCTCGGTGTTCGCAAAGCGAAAACCCGTATCCTTCATATGTTTGATAACGGACATGGCAATGTAGTTCGCGCTCAAATTATCGTTTGCGCCGTCTACCACGATGCGGTAGTTGATGAAAAATAAAATGGCAACGGCAAAGGGCATCAGGCACAGGGCGATGATGCCAAACAGCTTCCAGATGCCTTCATTCTCCGGGACGCCGCCACCGAACGCCGCAACCAGCTTGGCGACAGAAATGCCCAGCACAACAAAGATGGAGGGGATGGAGCCGCCCATCACAACAGCCATGCCGTAAATACCGCCGAGATAGGAAAAACGCCACTCATTGGCCGCGTCTGTGTGCCCGCCGAAAATAATGCGGCGCTTCACCTCTCCCTGCGGCCGATAGCTGGCGTAAACGTTGACGGAGGTTTTTTTCGGGAATAAAAAGTCCACGAAAGAGCGATAGAGCAAAAATTCAAAAACAAACATCAGTGCCGCCAGCAGCGGCAACAGAACGGCCAGCGCACTAAGCAGCACAGAGCTTTCGTTCAGCCAGTAAATGGCAACGGAAATCATCGTAATAACCGCGGCAATCGGAATAAAGCCCATAAATGCGCCGGGGTGCAGCTTGAATTCCTCCGAGATTACCCGATCCGCATATTGTTCCAGCTCCTTTTTGAAAAAGGCCTGGGCACCGCGCTCGGACTGCGTGCCGGGCAGGCGGTTCTTGTAGTTCTCACAGACAAAGCGCACGCCGTCCATCATGTAGCGGCGCAGCTCCGCCGGAGTTTTAAATGCGTTCAACATGTTTAATACCCGTATCCTTACATCTCATCATTCTGTTTATTGCACGGTTCTGGCCAGCTTAAATGCCGCATGCGTGGCCTGGGCAATACGCCCGATTTGGTTGGCATCGCCCAAAACATGCACCTGTTTTTGCGGGAAGGCATAGCGTATTGCCTCCGCAAGGGAGTTGCAGGGCTTTACGCCAACAGAAAGCACAACCGCATCCACAGCCAGCAGGGTTGGGGCATGGGTTTTCACGTCCTCCAGGTAGACGGTAGTTTCGTCGATACCGGTCAGCTTTGTGCCGGGCATGAGGGTGACATTCTGTTCCGCAAGGCGCGGCAGCAAATCCTCTGTGTGTTGGCGGTATACACCGGGGGCAATGGTTTCGGCAATGTCTATCA
Organism: Oscillospiraceae bacterium; assembly: GCA_031549535.1. GTDB lineage: Bacteria > Bacillota > Clostridia > Oscillospirales > Acutalibacteraceae > JAVBPP01. The sequence continues at coordinate 12,331 of JAVBPP010000013.1, read as the reverse complement.
CTGTGACGCTGTTCCCCTGCTCCGCAAGGTGGTGCGCCGTTTCAAGCCCCGTCATGCCGGAGCCGATGACTGCAACGCTCTTGCCCCGCAGCTGCACCTTGCCGCCGAGTATTTGGGCGACGGAATATACCTGCTCCCCCCGAATCCCGTCGATGCGGGGTAGAATCTCCTCCGCTCCGGTGCAAACCAGAATCAGCTGCGGGTCAAGCGCACGCAGAGACTCTATGGTGGCCGGGGTGGAAAGGTGCAACTCGGCGCCGCTTTGCCGGGCGGCGTATTCCAAATCGGTATAACACCAGCCGATTCTTTCTTTATGCGGCGGCTTATCCGCAAGGCGCAGCTGGCCGCCCACGGCGTCCTGCTTTTCAAACACCACGGTGCGAAAACCGCGCTTGGCGAGCTGCTCCGCGGCGGTCAAACCCGCGGGGCCTGCGCCGATGACAGCGGCTGTTTTTCCCATGCCATCGCGCAGCGGTGCTTTGCTATACATAACCTCGCTTGCACAGCGCGGATTGACCGCACATTCGCCGGATTTGCCCTTCCAGGATTTTTCCAGCATGCTCTCAAAGCACCACAGGCAGTTGATGCAGCGGCGGCACTCCCGCTCGTTTCCTGTGCGCACCTTGTTTGCCCAGTCCGGGTCGGCAAGCAGGGGGCGGGCAAGGCCGATAAAATCCTGTGTGCCGTCCGCAAGCTGTTTCTCGGCCTGCTCCGGGGAGCGAATGAGATTCGCGGCGATTACGGGGATGGAAACCTGTTCCTTCACGGCTTTTGCAAGGTAGGCGCGCCAGCCGGCGGGGAAGGTGGTAGGCTCCAGCCAGTAGTTTTGTGTCTCATAACTTGCCGAGGAAATGTCCAGCGCATCCACGCCGAAGCGTTCCAGCGCTTTGGCGATGGCAATGCCCTCCGGCAGGGTAATGCCCTGCTGCAAGCCGTATTTATCGTAGAACTCATCCACGGAAAGCCGTACGATAATGGGAAAGTCCCCGCCGCAGCTTAGGCGGATGGCCTCAATGATTTCCCGCACAAAGCGCAGGCGATTTTCAAGGGTGCCGCCGTAAATATCTGTGCGGCGGTTGGTGTGTGGGCTTAAAAACTGCTGAATCAAATAGCCGTGCGCGGCATGCAATTCCACACCGTCCGCGCCCGCTTTTTGCGCGCGCAGGGCGGCGTCCGCGAACAGGGACACAATTTTTGCGATTTCCGTCAATTTGAGCGCCCGCGTTTTCTGGTTGGTAATAGTGCAGGGCACCGCGGAGGGGGCAACAACGGCGTTTAAGGTGCCGGAGGCCTCAATACGCCTGGCATATTTGGAAGCACTGAAGAAAATCGGCCAATAGCCCTTGAGCGCCTTGCCCATCTTTTGGCTCACCCCCATGGTGTTCACCAGCAGATTGTAGGTCTGCCTGCCCGGGTGATGCAGCTGCACAAAAATTTTTGTGCCGTGGCGGTGAATCCGGTTCACCATCCGGGCAAAGGGCTCAATCTGCCTATCCTGCGAAAGGGCGAGCTGGCGCGGGGAGAGCACACCCGTCGTGTCGTCCACGCGGGTGGTCTCCGTAATAATCATGCCGACGCCGCCCATGGCGCGCTCCTCATAGTAGCGTTTCATCTGTTCCCCGGGTGTGCCGTCCGTCTGCGCAACGCCCATCATCATGGGTTCCATAACAATGCGGTTTTTCAGCGCGACAGAGCCGATTGCCCCGGGGGAGAACAGGCGCTCAAACTGTTTCATAATCAGACCATCCTTAGCGTTACGCTTTTGTAATCCAGAATTCCGTGAGCATCACGCCCACAACTTTTTCGCCGATTTCCAGCTCCAGGCAGCCGTTTTGGAAAAATTCCGCCGGGATGCGGTAGCATGCGGTTTCAAACCCGGGGGCGACCAGCTCGCTGTCAAACTGCGGATCCTTTTCGCCGCCGAAGGGCTTGCCGGCGTAGACGACGTTGCCGTTGGCTGTAATCTGGAAGCGGTTGAGGTATTCGCCGTATTCCGTGGGCTTAAAGGTTACGCGCAGCTTATAGTCCACGCCCGGCTCAAAGCCGCCAAGCTTGCAGCGCAGCCTGTAGTTATCATACAGCTTAAACATGGCTGTGGGCAGGTTGCCGTCGTTTACATTTGGGCGATCCCCCTGGAAGTTTATGTAAGGCTCGCCCTCCTGGCGAACACCCAGGGTCTCAAGGCCGTGCAGGGCAACGGAGAAGTAATATTCCCCTTTGCCAACCTTGTTGCGGTTCAGCACACGCTGCATAAACGCCTCGCGCTCGTTTTCGGGCAGGTTCTGCGCCATATCAAGGCGGGTGAGCAGCCATTGCCGGTCTGTGATGGGCTGGTCAATCGTCATCAGCACGGCACCGCGCTCCCAGCTCCTTGCTCCATAGCGCTCCACATCGCTCTGATAACCGATTTGCTCAAAGAGTGTTTTGCAGAGCTGCTCAATATCCTTGCGCAGGCTTGTGCAGCCCTTGTCAAGCGGCGTTTCCAAAATGGTGCGCGCGCGGGCAAAATCCGCATTTCGGAAGGCGGGCAGGGAGGCATCCACCAGCCCCTGCTCAAACATGCGCCTGCGGCGGCAGTAGGCGTCCATCTTCGCGCGGAGCAGGCTCTGCACAAAACGCCAGTGCTTCATCAAATAGGGATATTCTGCCGCAAGGCCTTCCCACATCTGCAGCGTGGATTCGATCAGCGGATTTTCCGCCGGGTCACAGTTCCAGTTGAGCTCCAGCGCCAGAATGGCGTCCGCGCAGCGGCGGGCGGGTGCGCCGACAAAATACAGGCGAGAATAATCCTGCAGCGTATCATAGAGCGACACCTCCGGGTTAAAATCCATGTCGCTCCAAACGCATTTGTTCACATCGTCCGTCATGCCCTCCGAATAGCTGACACTGCCCACCACATAGTCCCGCGTGAGCTTGTGAATCAGGCGGTATTCCGTGGGGCGCGGGTTGGTGCACTCGCGGGAGAGGCAGCTGGTCAGGGCGTAATGCCAGTCGTCCCGGTTGAAGTGCACGGGATATTCACAGCGCACGTTGTGTGTGATATCGGGATACAGGCGGATGGGGTACTGCATGGGCAGGCGGCGGCGCAGCTCGTCAATATCAAACGCGCGGTTCGGGCCTGTGATTACGCCGTCAATTTCCGGCGGCAGTTTTTCCATTTCTTCAATAAAGTCCGGGCCCCAGTTAATGAAGGTGTGCGGTTTTTGGGCACTCGGCCACATTTCCGCCTCGGGCTTTACCTCTTTGAGTACCTTGCCGATGGCGCGCACACGCTCCACAAATTCATCCGCGTCATACCTGCCCGGGTCGCCGCCGGGGGGGAACACAACGTTTAGGCGCGGGATTTTTTGAAACACTTCCCTGCGGCGCTCCACAGCCTCTTCAATCGTTTCATCGTCATAGTTCGGGTACCAGATGGAAACGTCCATATCGTATTCATCCGCCATGCGGGTAGCTTCCATGAGGAATTCCTCGGTGTCATACTTCATGAGGTTGTTGCGGTTTTTGTTGCTGTCCTCATAGGGCATATGCTCCACGAAGTTGCAGCCGAAAAACATCAGATCTAGGTAATAGCGGCGATAGTCCTCATAGCTCCAGGCGTCATAGCTGTTTGGGGTGGGGCGGTAGCCCAGCTGGTGGCCGCGGATGGATTTATCCGGCGTGTAGCTGCCGCAGATATCCTGAATCAGCGTCAGCTTGCCGTTTTCAATTTCCGCCTTGCGGAAAAATAGGCCGGTGGCAAAAATTAGGCCGCGTATTGTTTTGGCTGTGAAGCTGAACTTTCCGGCGGCATTGCGGCGAATGAGATAGCTATCCTTGTTCTCGATGCTGTCATCTGTATAAAAGGCAATGTCCGCGTCAAACGCGGCGGAAACGGTTTCCGCCTGTTTGTGCATGCGTATTTGCACTTCCTCGGCAAACAAAGCCAACGCTTTTTGGGCCTTCGCCCCTTCGGCGTATAAGTAAAAGCTGTCGTAACTGACGAACATGATACACTTCCTCCGTTTTATCCTTCGTTATATATAGTTAGGCAAACAGGCTCTTCATCAACTCCAGCGCGTCCTTGGCGTCCTGCTCGAAGTTGTCACAGCCCGCCTCTACACTGATACGCGCGTTGTAATCCGCCTGCCGCAGCATGGCAGCAAATTCGCTGTAATCGTAACCATCCTCAAATTTGGGGTAACGCCGCGTCACCGGGTGGCTGAAATGCACATGCGCAAGCTTTGTTTTCATGGCCGGAATCACAGAATAAGGCTCCTCGTTGCGGAACATGTGGTAAATATCCGCAAGCACGCGTACATTAGGATGCCCCAATTCCGCCGCAATGTCGTCGCCCTCGCCCACAAAATGCAAAATGTTACATTCCTGCTTGCTTAAGGGTTCCAGCGCAATGATAACGTTATAGTCCTTGGCGACCTCGCCCGCGGCATAAAACGCTTCCTTCATCTGGCCGTAAGCCTTGTCAAAGTCATAGCCCTCCGGCACACCGCGTGAGCGGCCGCTGCCCAAAACAGCAAGCTGCAGCCCCAGGGGCACCGCGTTTTCAAATGCGCGCTTGGTATAGTCGCGAACCGCAGTTAAATCCGCGGCATCGCCTGTGAGCGGAACCTCGGCGGGGAAGAAGCAGTTGCAGGTTTCATAGCGCAGGCGGGTGTTCCCCAGGGTCTTTTTTGCTTCGCGCAGTTCCTCCGGCGCCATTTTGGCAATGCTGCCAAGATGCCCCTCCAGATAGTCGAACCCGAGTTTTTCCATCAGTTCCGCATGCTCGTAGCTTTTGCACAGACCAAATTTCATGTGTATATCCTCCTGTTAATTTGTAGCGAATTTGTAAAGATTGGCAAGATACCCGAAACTGCCGCATGAAAACATAGCGCCTTGGCAATAATGCTAACAAGCGGAAGGGAAGGGTTGTATATGCAGTTTAATAAGGTGGAAATTTGCGGCGTAAACACCGCAAAGCTCAAAGTGCTGAAAGAGAGCGAAAAAATGGATTTGCTGCGCCGCATGCATGCGGGGGAAACATCGGCGCGCAACGAGTTGGTCAATGGCAACCTGCGCCTTGTGCTCAGCGTGGTGCAGCGCTTTACCAATCGGGGCGAAAACTTGGACGACCTGTTTCAAATCGGCTGCATCGGATTGATTAAAGCCATTGATAATTTTGATGTTTCACAAAATGTGCGTTTTTCAACCTACGCCGTTCCCATGATTATCGGCGAAATCCGGCGCTATCTGCGCGATAACAACGCCGTGCGCGTCAGCCGCTCGATTCGTGATACAGCCTACCATGCCATGCAGGCGAAGGAGCGCCTGGTCAACCGCCTGCAGCGGGACCCGAGCGTGGAAGAAATCGCCGAGGAGATGCAGCTGCGCAAGGAGGAGGTCGTCCTCGCGTTGGAGGCCATAGTGGAGCCGGTCTCTCTGCATGAGCCGGTGTATTCCGACGGCGGGGACACCATTTATGTCATGGACCAGGTTAGCGACAACAATGACGATGCCGCCTGGCTGGACGAAATAACGCTACGCCAATCTATCAAGGACTTAAACCAGCGGGAAAAACGCATCCTCTATTTACGCTTTTTACAGGGCAAAACCCAAATGGAGGTCGCGCAGGAAATCGGCATGTCACAGGCGCAGGTTTCTCGGCTTGAAAAAAATGCGCTGGAACAAATCAGGGGAAACGAGAAATAAAAAAGGGGGGATCAGCCCTCGCCGTTCCATTGATAAACACGCAAATCCACACGGCTCTCTTTGTCGCAGGGAACACCCTCCCCGGCAAGGAGGGCGATTTGCGCCCCCTCTCCGCCAAAGGCAAAGCCGGGGCAAACGCAACCGAAGCGATTTACTACACGGTGGCAAGGAATCACGCCGGGCTCCGGGTTAGCGTGCAGCGCATAGCCGACAACCTGGCTCCAATGCGGGTTGCCGGCCAGCGCGGCAATTTGCCCATAAGTGGCAACCCGTCCGCGGGGAATCCGGCGCGTCACCGCATAAATACGCGCAAACACAGCGCCGCCCATGGCAAAACCCCCTTGTAACTAACATTCAAATAGATTATACATGATTTTCAAAGAATTAAAGCCCTTTTGTTGAAAATTTTTTAAAATGATGTAAGATATACTCAAACCAAGCATTTCAATTTACAATACTGGGTTTGACTATAGAAAAAAACAGGGGGTGCGCTATGCCGGGCAGTTACAGCCATATTATTTGGGATTGGAACGGAACCCTGCTGTGCGATGTTGGGGCGGCGCTGGGCGCGGTGAACCGTATGCTTTTGCGGCGTATGTTGCCGGAAATCAGCCTGGAACAGTACCGGGAGCGCATTGCCATACCCATACGCGGCTTTTATGAAAAAACGTTTTATCTGGAGCAGGAGGATTATGACGCCCTGCTGCAGGAGTATAATCGGGATTATGAGCTTCTGCTGGAGCAGACGCTGCTAACCCCCGGCGTGTTGCGGGTGCTGCAATACGCAAGGGAGTGCGGCCTTAGGCAGGCGATAGTCTCCTCCAGCGAAAACAGCCTGCTGTTACGTTCGCTTGCCCGCTTTGGGATTGCGGAATATTTTGACGCCGTTTTGGGCGCGGAGGATTTTTTGGCGGGCAGTAAAATTGAGCGTGCGCAGCGTTTTCTGGCGGAACATCGTGTGCAAGAGGGTCGCGTGCTCGCAGTGGGCGACCTTGCGCATGACGCGGAAATGGCGCAAGCAATCGGGGCGGATTGCGCTCTGCTCACCAGCGGGCATCAGGGGCGCGCGCAGCTCTGCGGGCTGGGGGCGGCTGTGCTGGAGCAGGCTGAGGATTTGATTGGGTTATTGCAAGGATATACATACTATATATAGAAACGGGAGGAAACGCGATGAAACAAATCAATGTGGGGTTGGTGGGCTACAAGTTTATGGGTAAGGCGCACAGCAACGCCCTGCGCAAGCTGCCGATGTTTTTTGACCTGGACTGCAAGCTTTGCATGCACACACTCTGCGGGCGGGATGAGGAATGGGTCAGGAAGTCCGCCGAAACATTCGGCTGGCAGGGGGCAGTGACGGATTGGCGCACACTTGTGGAAAATCCGGAAATTGATGTGGTGGACATCACAACGCCGAGCAACGCCCACACGGATATTGCCATTGCTGCGGCGGAGCATGGCAAGCATGTGTTCTGTGAAAAACCGCTTGCCCTGACCCTGGCGGACGCGCGCGCCATGGCAAAGGCCGTGCAGGAGAACGGGGTGAAAGGGCAGGTGGGGTTCAACTATCGCTTTGTTCCTGCGCTGGTGCTCGCAAAACAGTTGATTGATTCCGGTAAGCTGGGCGAAATCTATCATTTTCGCGGCGTGTATTTGCAGGATTGGATTGTAGACCCATCCTTCCCCCTGGTGTGGCGGCTGGATAAAGCTGTGGCAGGTTCCGGCTCTCTGGGCGATTTGGGCGCCCATGTGATAGATGCGGCGCGCTTCCTGGTGGGCGATATCGCAAAAGTTGTCGGCATGGAGCGCACCTTTGTGAAGGAACGGCCGCTGGTGGAAAAAATGATCGGCCTTTCCGGCAGCGCGAGTAAGGACGCGCCCAAGGGAGCGGTTACGGTGGATGACGCAACACTGTTTTTATGCGAGTTTGAAAACGGCGCACTGGGCACGATTGAGGCCACCCGCTTTGCCAACGGGCACAACAATGACCTGAGCTTTGAAATCAATGGCCGCAAGGGCAGCCTGCGCTTCTCCTTTGAGCGCATGAATGAGCTGGAGTATTACAGCACAGAGGACGAACCGGGGCTGAAGGGCTTCCGCACCATTTCTGTGACGGAAGCGGTGCACCCCTATCTGCCCGCTTGGTGGCCCGCAGGGCATGTCATCGGCTATGAGCACAGCTTTGTTCACGAATTTTATGAGTTCTTTCAGAGCATTCTCTCACATAGGGAGACAAGCCCCGGCTTTGAAGACGGCGTGGCCTGCTCCCAAATTCTTGCGGCGGTGGAGGCCTCTATTGCGAACCGTGGCTGGGTTGCGGTACAGGAACTGTAAAAATATTGACAAAATTATTTTCCGTGTTATAATGCAGTTGAAAATGAAACATTTTGAAAGTGTGGCATTTTTGTAAATTTATTGAATGAAGTGAGGGCGTTATAATGAAAAAGACACGTATGTTCAGTCTCTTGGTTGCGGTTTTGATGCTGGCGAGCTTTGCAAGCGTTTTTGCGTTTGCTGAGGTGCCGCCTATGCCGGAAATTGACAATCCACTGACGGCGATTTTTGAGCAGATCAGCGGTATGTTCACCATGGTGCTCGATATGATTATCGGCGTTTTTGCAATGATTGCGGATGCCTTGTATTCCATTGCGAACTAAGTGGAATTTCCGCAGTTTGTCAAAATAAATTCATAATTTATACAAAAAGCGGTTGACAAACTGCAGGGGCTATGCTTATAATTGCTATGGAACACAGCTTGTTTGTGTACCGTAATTTAAGAAAATGAGGGTAAATTCATGAAAGCAACACGTCTTATCAGCATTATCCTTGCCGTTGCGCTTATGCTCGGCGTCACCTCCGTCCTTGCGCTTGCAGAGGACACAGCGGCTCCCGCATTGATTCCGATTGAAGAAATCACCGCTTTCCTGCAGCAGATTAATGACCTCTATGCTTACCTGAACGAGGTTATTGCGAACGTTATGGGAATGGTCAACCAGTTAATGGCAGGCTTTTCCACAATTGCTCCCGTTGCATAATTGCACAACACAGCTGCCGCTCCCCTTTTGAAAGGGGAGCGGCTTTTCTTATGCCTGCCAAAAAATAAATTGACATCATAATGTTTTTGCAGTACGATTACTCTGTCAGATGGAATTGTATTTGACAGAGTAGTGAAACGGGGTGAAAACAGTGAATCAATCAACCGCTAAAACAAAACAGGAGGAACGGGGCTTCCGTGTACAAAAAATACAGCGCAGCTGTGTACATGACGGTCCGGGTATTCGTACAACGGTATTTTTTTGCGGCTGTGCCCTGCGCTGCCAATGGTGCCAGAACCCGGAAAATTTGGAGTTTGGCGCGGGGGAGGCCTGCGGCGTTCAAGAACTGGCGCAAGCGGTAATGCGGGATCAACGTTATTACGAAGCGACAGGCGGCGGTGTAACGCTTTCCGGCGGGGAACCGCTGCTGCAGAATCGGGCCGCGCTGCTGGAATTTGCGCAGTTGTTGCACAGGCGGAACATACCGTTGGCAATTGAAACCGCCCTGCAGGCACCTTGGGATGCGATAGAGGCAATGCGGCCCTATACGGCGTGTTTTCTGGTGGATATTAAACTTGTCGGAAATCCAGAGCAGCACAAAGTACTCACCGGGCAGGATGGCAGGCTGATTCAGGAAAACTTAGCCAGGCTATGTGCGGAGGGGGCGAAGCTGCAAATTCGTATGGTGGTGCTGCCCGGAATCAATGACGGGGAGGAGGCGCTGCAGAACCTTGCCGCAAGGCTAAAGGAGCTGGGGATTTCTTCTATTGAGTTGCTGCAATACTTCAACCTGTATGAGGACAAGGCGCGGCGGCTGGGGGTGGAGATGCCTGCGCTGGGTATTACAGCGGAGCAAAGTCTCGCTGCACTGCGGAGGGTCTTGGAACGCCTGCAAGCGTTGGGGCTGCAGGTGCACAGCGACGCGCAGGAGTATCCGATTATTCCGGCGCAATTTACGAAGCGTGTTTTGGCGATTCAGCAGGCACAGCGGGAAAGTGGACGCGCCGCCTGCTTTGAGGTTTCTCGGCTCAAAACGGAGTATTATAAAAAATACAAGGGCTTTTCCAAGCCAACGCCCATTCATCGATCAGAGCGGCTGCACTATGTTCTGCAGCGAAAAACAGTTAGGGTTTATCCGGATGAGCTGTTGGTCGGCAATTTCACATCCAAACGCGTCGCGGGGCAGATTTGGGAGGAGCAATACGGCATTTTGGATATCAGCTATCTGTATAAAGCGAGCAGGCAAACGCCGGTCGCCTTCCAAAGCACCCGAAAGGAGCGCCTGCATTTTTACGGGAAGATTGTGCCATATTGGGCACGCCATAGCATTTTCACCAAGGCTCAAGACGGCGTTTCCGGTCTGTTGCGCAACTTTGCCCGCATTGCGGAAATGCGCACCGGTTTTAATAACAACCTTGCCGCTATTGCGCATTTTGCTGTCAATTTTTCGCGTATATTAGAGTTGGGTACCACGGGACTTTCCGCCGAAATTCGCCGGACAATGCGGGATAATCCAAACAATAATCAGGATTTTTACAAGGGAATATTAACCTCTCTGAACGCGCTGGCCGCTTTTGCGGATCGATATGTGCAGGAACTGAACATTCTGGCGGAGAAAGAGGAAAATCCGGAGCGACGGGAACAGCTGGAAAAGATGGCGCAGGTCTGCGCCCGTGTTCCTAAATATCCGGCACGCAGTTTTCATGAAGCGCTGCAGAGCATGGTGTTCTTGCAAATTGCTCTGTGTACGGAGGGGTATGAAAACGCGGTATCTTTTGGGCGTGTGGATCAATTGCTGCACCCGTATTACCAACGTGATTTGGAGAGCGGAGTAATTCATTATGAACAGGCGAAAGAGCTGCTCGCCCTCTTCATTTTGAAGATGGATGAATGCATTCTGCTCAATGACGGTGACAGCTTTCTTTCTGTGGGTAAGCTGTTCGAGACCCTTTCCACAGATCAGGCGCTGACCTTCGGCGGTGTGGACGGAAACGGGGAGGATGCAACCAATCCCATCACCTATATGCTCATTGATATCTGTGAACTGCAACCACTGGCGGTCAATATGTGTGCGCGCATTCATGCAAGCAGCCCGCAGCAATATCTTGACAGGCTGGCGGAAATTTATATCCGGGGCTGCCCCATGCCGGAACTGTTCAGCGACGATGCCTATATCGAAGCAATCCTGCGCCGTTTTGACACTACACCCGAGCAAGCGCGGAATTATTCCATAGTCGGCTGCGTAGAGCCAACAGCGAGCGACGACCATTTTGGAAATACGGACAGCGCAAACATGAACCTAACATTACCGCTGTTGCAGGCGCTCAAAGGGCAGGAGGACGATTTGTGGAACTATGGGCTCCGGCAGCAAATGGGCAAGCTGGGGGGGAAAGTTGCAGGCCAGTTGTTCGGCAGCCGGTATGAACGCTTGAAACAGGGCGGGAAGTTGCGCGCAAAGGCGAGCTATTACCCACCCGCAACGATGGAAGAGCTTTTGGCGCGGTTCTCTGAGAGGCTGCTCACGCTCGCCCGATCCATCCTGGCAGATCAGCAAAAAATTGAGGCGGTGCTGCGGCGGGATTTTACAACACCGCTTGCCTCCTCTCTGTTCCGCGGTTGTGTTGCCCGAGGCAAAGACGCTTATGAGGGCGGCACGGATTTTCGCAGCGCGGGGATACAGGCTGTCGGCGTAACAGATGTGGCAGATTCTCTGTGTGCATTGGAAACGCTGGTGTTCCAGGAAAAACGCTATACAATAGAAGAAATTCTTGCGGCGATGGATGCGGACTTCTCCCGCACGGGTGACGAGGCAGTCCTGCAAGCACTTCTGGCAATACCGAAATTTGGGGACGATACAAGCGAACGGCCGGTCTATTGGGTGAACCGTGTGATGGAAATTTATGACGATGCGCTCCGTGCCATTCCCTACGCGGTGCGGGATGGCATCTATGTACCCGGATATTACGCACTGAATACCAATGACCGTTACGGAAAAAATACGCAGGCTCTGCCATCCGGTAGAAAAAAAGGTGTACCGTTAGCCAACAGCGTGACCCCGCACTATGGCATGGAGCAGAACGATTTGCTTTCGGCGTTGCATGCGATGGAGGGGGTTGACTTCAAAGAACACGCCGTTAACGGCACCACGGCGACCTTAACTGTAGACAGCGCTCTGTTTCCGGGCGAAAAGGGTGTGCACAATCTGGCACAGCTCATAAAAACGTTCTTAACCGGCGGAGGCATGCAGTTTCAGCCCAATATCATTAGCCGGGAACTACTGCTGGACGCTTACCAAAATCCGGATCAGTATCCCTATCTGATGGTACGCGTCGCAGGCTATTGCGCTTATTTCCGTGAACTTTCTGACGAGCTGAAACTCATTATCATTCACCGCAGCTGCTATAGCTAACCCTATATCCTGCAAGGGCTGCCGGGCAAAACAGCAGGCAGCCCACGTTGTTTGATCTTGTCGAAACGCGCGGGAGGGTAGTAAGAAGGGGACAAAAAAGGTTAAAAAGGGTATTGACAAGGGGAGGATGATTTGATAATATAGTCGAGCACTCCGGAAACGGCCATGAGAAAAGGGACGGAACGGGAGAGCAAAAGAGGCT
>JAVBPP010000111.1:0-27914 GCA_031549535.1 Oscillospiraceae bacterium | reverse complement strand
TCATGTCGCTCCTCAGCGTTGCACTATCCTGCGTAATGGTAAAGCCCTTTTACTATAGCTGATATCCTTTGATTTTGGAAGAGCAAAAACCCATGTTGTCCTTGACACGGGGTACACTTTATTCTAATGGAGATTGGTATAAATCCATTATTGGTATTCTGGACAAGGGATGAAAGTAACGTTACTACAACAGGAGGAAATCAAAATGAAAAAACGCACCCTTGCTTTCTTCGTGTGTCTTGTGTTGGCATGTACGGCAACTACACTATTCCATGCATGCCGGAAGGGGCCCGGTGTTACAGAAAGTGTGGGGGACACGAGTAACAATACTGTGAACCAGGGCACTACGCAGGAGGAATCTGTTGCGGAAGCTGCCGCTAGTAGTACAAGTACCGCTGCAGCAGACAATACGCAAGAAAGCAATAACAGCAATACATACCAAACAAACACGCAGGCCGGCGGTAATACCAATACCACAAGTGATATAGATAAAACGAACGGGAGCCAGGGAAGCGGCGCAACCAATACAACGAAAAAAGAGGAGATTACGCCTGAAAAAATTAGCACGACGAAGAAACCGCCGGCTACAAAAAAAGAGGAGCCAACCACAAAGAAAAAGCCGCCTGCTACTACAGAGCGGATTTTCGCATATGACACCGATAAGTATGTATATGCATATGAGAGTGCAGACACGTCAGTACTGACATCCTATGAAAAAAAGATTTTTAATGCCGCCAAAAATGCAATAGATAACAACATAGAATCCGATATGAGTGCATATCAAAAAGCGAAAGCGATGCATGATTATCTCATAGAGAAGTCGGTTTATAAAGTTACAACAGAACAAAACAAATATGAAATGCTTATAACCGGCGAGGGTTACTGTGAAAGCTTTTCCAATTGCTTTAAACTTTTGATGAAAATGGTCGGGATAGAGTGTAAAATTGTAATAGGGAAAGGAGGAGGAGATCCTCATTCATGGAACATGATAAAGTTAGGAGACTCCTGGTATCATGTTGACGTGACGTTTGATAATGGATCACTTTTGGAAGGAAATGCATTATATTTTGATTTCTGCATTGATGATGAAAAAGCGGCAGCTGATCATACATGGAACCGATCCTCCTATCCGGAGTGCAAGAGCAAAAAATATGATCCGAATAAGATTTACTACCCCATACAGCCTTAAAACTGGATATTGGTATTACTCCCGCGCTTGCACCCAAACCAGCATCTCGCCTACGCCGCGGTTGGCGAAGGCAAAATAGGGGATGAAACGCAGGCGTGTGCTCTCCCAGCGTTTGGCGTAGGGGAGGTAGAGCGCGTCGCTTGCCGCGCTGCGGCGGAAGCCGTCGGTTTCGATGGCGTAGGCCTGCATGCCCTCGTCATAGCACAGTGTGCAGTCCAGCGCGCTGTCCACCGCGAGGGAGCGCAGGAGCTTGCCGTTGTCCCGCTCCTCCAAACAATAAACCAGGGGGCCGCGCGTCAGGCAGACCCGTCCGGCGTCCGCCTGCACGGCGGGATTCGCCTCCATCAGCCTGGCAGGCATATCCAGTGTCAGCTGAATCTCGCACCGCGGCTCTTGCAGGGGGATATAAACATAACCCTTGCGCGGCTCCGCTGCAACTGCGCCGCCGTTCAGGCTCACAGAAAAGCTTGCGCACCACTGCGGAATGCGCAGGGCAAGCGTTTTTCCCTGCCCGCCCTCTGCCATGATGCGAACCTTGCCGCTCGCAGGGTAATCCGTCTGCTGCGTCAGGGTAAAGCCGGCGTCCGGCTGCGCTGTGTTGGCGGTGTATTGGTGGATAAACAGGGTGTCGCCGCTCTTCGAATACAAAAACGAACCCAGGGAGGCCATCACACGCGTGATGTTCGGCGGGCAGCAGGAGCAGCCAAAGACCTCCTGCCGTTCCAGAATCGGGTAATGCGTTTTGCCGCTGCGCACGCTGACATCCCTGTCAAACTGCAGCGGGTCGCGCTCCAGAGGATTTTCATAGAAGAAAGCCTTGCCGTCCAGCGAAACGCCGGAAAGAACGCCGTTATACAGCGCTTTTTCCGCAATATCCGCGTAGAGGGAATCCGGCTCCAACAGGCTCATGCGGCGCGCAAACAGCGCAAGGCCGATGGCGGCGCAGGTTTCGGTGTAGGAAGTGGCGTTGGGCAAATCATAGTCAATGGTAAACGCCTCCCCCGCGTTGGAGGAGCCAATGCCGCCCGTGATATACATGCGCTTATCCACAACGTTGTGAAACAGGGTGCGCAGCGCCTGCAGCAGGCTCTCATCCCCGGTTTCCAGCGCCAAATCCGCCATGGCGCAGTAGAGATACATGGCGCGTACGCAATGCCCCTCGGCCGTTTCCTGCTCGCGCACGGGCAGGTGGGTTTGGCTGTAGCTGGGATGTGCCCAGTAGAGCGGGTTATCGTCCCGTTCATCCCGCCCGCGCACTTCCACAAAATGGCGGGCGAGCTCCAGGTAGCGTGTTTCGCCCGTGCAGCGGTAGAGGGCTGCGAGCGCAAGCTCAATTTCCTCATGCCCGCAGGCGGCAAATTCGGCGCTGTCCTCCAGTTTGAACACGCGTTCGATGTAGTCCGCGTATTTACACATTCCGCGCAAAAACGCGTCCTTGCCCGTGGCTTCAAAATAGGCCACGGCGGCCTCCATCAGATGACCCGCGCAGTAAAGCTCGTGTGCGTCCCGGTTGCCAAAGCGGTTATCCGGTTCACAGACCAAAAAATAGCTGTTAAAATAGCCGCTCTCATCCTGGCTTTGCAAAATCAGCGCAACGGTTTCGTCCACAAGCTGCTCCAGCTTGGCATCCGGCGCTTTTTGTAGAATGTAAGCCGCGGATTCCAGCCATTTTGCAACATCGGAGTCCCAAAAAATATGGGGCTCTTTCCCTTTTTCATAGTCGCATACGCAGCGCAGGGCAGCAAAGCGGCCGGTTTCCTCAAAACGGTCATACACGGCCTGCAGGGTGACGGTGCGGTTGATTTCCTGCCTGTGTTTCCAAAAGCCGTCCTGCAGGGTGACGTTTTTATAAGAGATGGGGGTTCCGCGCTCCATGTCCGTTCCTCACTTATGTTTTTTATCTTGTTTTGCCTTTTTGGCGGCGCGCTGTGCAGGCGTGAGCTGCTTTTGCTTTTTAGGCTGCCGTCCGCCGTCCAGCATGATTTCCAGGACATAAAACAGAACGCTCCAAAACAGAATTAGAATAAATAACACGGTGAATAGCGTGATGGCAATGCCGGGCTTCAGTACGCTTACTTGATACAAATTGCCAGTGAATTTTGAAATGGTATTTACCACCGTGGAAAGCGCCTGAGCCCCATCGCCCAGCAGGGAGAGAACGTCAAAGCTGCCGTCCTTAATGGGGGACGCGAAAAAACCAAAGGATATGGAGGCACTCAGTGCACAAAGCAGCCCCCCGCCGCTGAGGGCGGCAGTTACAGTCTTCTTCTTCGTAAAAAAGGGCAGCAGAATCAGTGCGGCCATAAGCAGCACCGCAAGGCAAAGAGAAACTGCGCAAATAATAATGGCCGGGCGCAATTCGCCAAGGTTTTCCCAAACTGTAGAAAATTTTGCGTCGGATAAAATTTTGTTGACCTGTTCATTTTGCGTCTCCATCAAATTTCCGCTAAGCAGCTGTTTGAGATTGGGGGCAACATTTAAATCATAGCTCAACACAGGTACAGCGGCATGCAGGGAAACGAGCGGTAACAGGCAGAGCGTTAAAATGCCGGCCAGGGCAAGCAGGGATGCGCCGATTTTATAAAGCAATTTCATAGTGGGAGTCCTTTCTATATTAAAATAATTAGGCCAGTTTTTCACGGGCTTGCAACAAACGCTTCACCACCCGCTCGCGCCCCAACAGCTGCAGGATGGAATACAAATCCGGGGAATTCTGCCGGCCTGTAACGGCCAGGCGTATCACGGCGGAAACATCGCCGATATGCCCCTTATACGCCGCGGGGTTCTGCTTGTATTCCTTGACATTCGGCGTAAAGCCGAGTGGCTCACAGAGCGCTTTCATGTGGTTAAACCAGCCGTCGCGGTCATGCGCATCGTTATATTGGGCGGCGTAAGCCTCCAAAATTGCGGCGGCGTCCGCCGGGGCAAGCTGCTCCGGCAGGGTAAACGTGCCGGAAAAGCAGGTGTCAAAGAAATAGGCGCAATAGTCCCGGACATCCCCCCATTTCGCAATATCCTTGCGGGGCTTGGGCACGTCACGGTCAATGGCAAAAATGCATTTCGCATAGCCGGGGTCGCGTTCTAAGAGCGCGGCCAAATCTGCATCAAATTGCTTTGCCCACGCAAGGGTCTGCTCATAAACGGCCTGCGCCGGCATGTGGGAAATGTAGTTTTTGCTCACATCCACGAGCTTCACCAGGTCAAACAGCGCACCGCTGGCGCTCATCTTTTTAAAGTTCAGCATAAAGCTATCTCGCGGCGCCGTGGGGTTGGCCTTGCGCCACTCCTCAAAGTTGGAGTTGGCCAGCGTTGCCAGATATTCATGCACGGCTTGGGCGGGGTAACCCTCCCGCACAAAATAGCTCACCGCCGCCTCCGGATCCTTGCGCTTGGAAAGCTTGCGTTTTCCGCCGTTATCCTCCTTCATCAAGGGGGCAATGTGCGCATACTTTGGCGGCTTAAAGCCCAAAACGCGGAACAGCTCCAGGTGCAGGGGCACAGAAGCAATCCATTCATCCCCGCGGATGACATGCGTGGTGCGCATCAAATGGTCATCCACCGCGTGGGCAAAGTGATAGGTGGGGATGCCGTCTGTCTTGAGCAAAACCGCGTCCATCTCGTTGGCGGGCATCTCAATTTTTCCGCGGATTAAGTCCTCAATTGTTACCTTGCCGCTGCCGTTTGAACGCAGGCGCAGCACATAAGGGCGCCCCGCCGCAATCGCCTCCTGCTGCGCAGCAAAGCTAAGGGAGCGGCAACTGGCCCATTGGCCATAGTAGCCCTTGTTCACGTTCTGCGCCTCCTGCTCTGCGCGCAGGGCTTCCAGCTCCTCTGGCGTGCAGAAACAGGGGTAAGCAAGCCCCTGTTTGACCAGCTCCTTGGCGTAGCACTGATAGATATCCTTGCGTGGCCGCTGGCTGTAGGGGCCGTAAGCGCCCTGCTCCGTGCCGTCCGGCAGGGGGCCCTCATCCGGGATAATATCAAATTCCCGCAGGCCGTTTACGATTTCCGCCACGCCGTCCTTGACCTCCCGCTTGGCGTCCGTATCCTCAATGCGCAAATAAAACACACCGCCGCTGGCGTGCGCCATCCATTGGTTTAAAAAAGACGGATAAAGGCTGCCCATATGTAGAAAGCCGGTAGGGCTGGGCGCAAAGCGCGTCACACGCGCCCCCTCCGGCAAACTGCGCGGCGGGTACAATGCCTCGTAGTCCGCCGGCGTTTTGGTAATATGCGGGAATAAAAGCTCCGCGAGCTGCTGCTGTAAATCCATAACACCCTCCAATTTCGGTGAAGTTCATGAAGTAATATACTAAAAATCCCCTGCAATGTCAATCAGAACGCACAGGTTTTGCACAGCGTGACCGGATACGTTTCTTCAATTGAAATGCTTCGGCGATTGCGAAACACACGGAACGGCGGACGGCCGATGGCCGCCCCGACAACATATGCACATGCTAAGACGGAAACACGCAACATGCAGGGGCGCGCATGGCGCGTCCGGGGCTTTCGCAAGCGCATATTGTCAATTTGCGCTTTGTCATCTTTTTTATCCAGGCTTTCTTGGGAGCTTGGGTAATTACAACCCTGCCAACGTCCCAAACCCCGCTTGCAGTGCCGGGTATAAATCTTGATACAACGCGTAGTAGCGCAGATAGGTCTCGCTTGCCTGCGGATTCGGCTGCTGCGCCGGGTTTTCTTGAATCATCCTGTCGCAGGCGTCCTGCACGCTGGGGTACAGTCCCGTGCCCACCCCCGCTAAAATGGCGGCGCCCAGCGCCGCGCCCTCCTTGGAAACGGCGGTTTTGACGGGGCAGCCGAAGACATCAGCCAGCATTTGCCGCCAGAGTGCGCTGGAACCGCCCCCGCCGCAGGCGAGCATCTGCGCGGGCTGAATCTGCATTTCCGCCAGAACGCAAAGGCAATCCTTGAGTGAAAAGCTCACACCCTCCAAAATTGCCCGCAGCATATCACGCTTTTGGTGCATGGCGGAAAGGCCGAAGAACACGCCCCTGCAGTCCGGGTCAAGATGGGGGGTGCGCTCGCCCATGAGATAGGGCAGGTACAGCAGGCGGTTTGCGCCGATGGGCACCTGCTCGATTTCTTGATCCAGCAATGAATAAACATCTAAGCCCATTTGCGCGGCGGTTTCCTGCTCTGCCGCACAAAATTGATTGCGGAACCATTGCAAAGAAAGCCCGGCGGCCTGCGTTACGCCCATAACATGCCAGGCGTTTGGTACAGCGCAGCAAAAGGTGTGCACCCGTCCCTTGGGGTCGATGGCCAGCTTATCGGTATGCGCAAACACCACGCCGGAGGTGCCGATGGTGGTGAACGCCTTGCCGTCCCGCACCACGCCGGTGCCCACTGCGGCGGCCGCGTTGTCACCGGCACCGCCCACAACGGCGGTTTTGGTGGAAAGGCCCGTAATCCGCGCAGCCTCGGCGCTGACAGTTGCCGTAATTTCCGGGGATTCATACACCCTTGCCAGCAAACTTTCGTCAATTTCCAGCGCGCGCAGCAGCTCCTGTGACCAGCAGCGCCCGGGCACATCCAGCAGCTGCATGCCGGAGGCATCCGAAACCTCGGTGGCAAACACACCCGTCAGGCGGTAGCGCAGATAATCCTTCGGCAGCAGTATGTGGCGGCATTTGGCGTAAAGCTCCGGCTGGTGTTTTTTCACCCAACAGATTTTGGAGGCGGTAAAGCCCGTCAAGGCGGGATTCGCGGTGATTGCAATCAGGCGCTCCGCGCCGACAGCCTGGGTAATTTCGCGGCATTCCTCCGCCGTGCGCTGGTCGCACCAAAGCATGGCGGGGCGCAGCACCGCGCCGGCGGAATCCAGCATCACCAGGCCATGCATCTGCCCGGAAATACCGAGCCCCGCGATTGCTTGCGCAGAAACGCCGCTTTGCGTGAGCACAGCGCGAATGGTTGCAACCGCGGCATCCCACCAGTGCTCCGGGTTCTGCTCCGCCCAGCCGTTTTGCGGCTGTGAAAGCGGGTATTCCCGCGCGGCGGAGGCAACGAGGGTGCCGTCCTTTTGAAACAACGCCGTTTTAGTGCCGGAGGTTCCCAAATCAATTCCGATGCTGTACTGCATAACGCTCCCTGCTCTCTTTTATAAGGTAAGCTTATCGTATCAAAAATGTAAACGGAATGCAATTGCAATCAGACCAAAATTGGGATATATTTTGTATATTTTGCTGTAAAAACAGGGATACTGTTTGGGAATAGCTTGTTCAGAAAAGCGGAAATTGCAACGAAATTGTTAAATATTGCACGAAATGATTTTAATTTTGCAGTTTTATGCTATAATAGCTTTGTTTTGCGTAGTTGAGGACGCAAACGGAGAGGAGTTGAGTTCCGATGAGCGATGAATTGGATCAGGAGATGCAAAAATACTTGACCCAGCTGGAGCAGGGGGAAGGCCACGATTCAGAATCCTCAGGAACAGCGAAAGAGGAAAGCGAAAGCGGGGTGCAGCCGCAGGGCGATGAGCGGGAGATTTACTCATCCGACAGCAGCGAGCTGCGGGAGGCCTTTGCGCGGCACAACAATGAGGAACGGCCAAAAGGGCTGATAGCGGGCCTGAAATATGATTGGGAGAATAAGGCCAAGCCCTATCTGCTGAAGAATAACAAGAAGAATCTGAAGCGTTACATGATTTACACGGTAAGCGGCCTGCTGGTGCTCGTTCTGTTGACAGGCGGCATTTATGCGGGTGTGCTCATGAATAAATTGCACGGCAAGGGGCCGGAAAGTGACCCGGGCGCAACCATACCGGTGGATGACGAGGTGCTCAACCCCAAAAGCATGAACGAGGTCACAGACCCGAGCGGATTGAACGATTGGCTGTATAAATGGCAGAATAACGGCGGCGAGCTGATGAAAAGCAAAAACGTCATCAACGTGCTGCTCATCGGTGTGGACAGCACGGACGGCAAGATGACCTCCGGCCGTTCCGACTCCATCATGATAGCCTCCGTAAATAAGAAAACACAAAAAATCACCATGATTTCCGTTCTGCGCGACTGTTATGTTTACATGAAAATCGGTGATTCTGAGCGCTATGACAAGCTGAACCACTCCTATATCTGGGGCGGGCCGGACAAGCTGCGCGAGGTCATTGAAAGCCTGTATAAAATCAAGCTGGATTACTATGTGAGCGTGGACTTTGTCACCTTCCCCAAGCTCATTGACGACCTGGGCGGCGTAACGGTGAAGGTAACGCAGAGAGAGTCGGACTATAACAGAACAAAGTTCCACCATACTTTGCCGGTTGGTGACGCGGTGACGCTTACGGGCAAGGAGGCGCTGATGTTCAGCCGCATTCGTAAGCTGGACGGTGACGACCACCGCGCGCGCAGGCAGCGGGATGTCATCAGCGCCATCATCAAAAAGAGCTCACAGGCCACTGTTTCCCAGCTGAATGCCGCTGTTGGGACGCTGCTGGATAATATTCTTACAGATTTTTCAGCCGGCTCCATCCTTGATTTGGGCACACAGGCTTTGACACAAAAATGGATGGACTTTGAACAGGCGCAATACACCGCGCCCAGTGAGGAGCACCGCATAGACGCCAGAATGCGTACCTGGGCTTATAGTGATAGGGCGCTGGACGTTTGGCTGGCGGACTTTGTACTTTCCGCAAAGGAAGTGCAGACCTTGCTTTACGGCCAGTCCAACATTGTGGTGAGCGAAAACCACAATTCGCCCCTCGGCCTAACCCGCCAGATTACGCCGAGCAATCCAGGGCATAACGCAAACAACAATGACGGGAATAAGCAGCAGGGGAGCACCACCGTGCCGACCACCCTGGCTCCGCCCACAGCGAATCACGGCTTAACAACCACCACTACAAATGGCGATAGTACCACCACGGAAACAACGGATTCCTTTACAGAAACTACCGTGGAGCAAACCGCCGTGGAGCAGGAGAGCACCACGCAGCATACCACCTCCGAGCAGCTAAGCACAACGGCTGAGCCCACCACCCCGCCGCCGACGGAAACCACAACAAAAGTGCCGACAACACCTGCGCCGTCGGCGGAACATACGAATCCGGAAGTAGATTCTTGATAATATAGCAAGGGCAGACGCTGATGTCTGCCCTTGTTTTGTTATACCAATTCTATTGTTCAGCCGGTTTCACTTTTCTGCTTTTTCGTTTTGCCTTGCGAACGATGAAGCGAAGCAGCAGAATCAAGAGTGTCAACAGCAACAAAGCGGTCAGCAGCGCCGCTGTGCCCAGCAGCACCAGCGTGCGCGTGGTGTGCGGGGGTTGGTGCAGCTGGGGTATCAGCAGCGGCTCCATCGGCACCAGCTCGGAGTGTTGATAACCGAAGAAATACAGGGGGATGGCGTTGACAAACGCGCATTCGCCCAAGGCGTTGTAGTGAATCAAATCGTCCGAATATTGGGTGTTGAGCATCAAGGGATCGTCCGGCGCGGTCAAAACGGAAAAGTCGTATGTATAGCCCTGCTCTTTTGCGTATTGTGAGATAAAGCGGTTGACCGCATCCGTTTTTGCCTGCGCCTCCTCACTCCAAACCAAGTCCACCTTGCCGGTGTTGAAGATGTCGCGGGTGTAGCCCTTCCAGTTTGTGATGGGCAGCAGCATTACGGCGATGTTGCGCCGCTCCGCCAGGGCAACAACTTGTTTCAGCCCTTCAATCACCTGCTCGGCGCTCACCTGCGCCGCCTTGCCCTGCAGGCTGAACAGATAGGGCTGCAAAATGTCGTTTGCGCCGCATTTCACCACCAGATGCGTCACTCCGGGCAGGGAGAGGGCGTCCTCCTCCACCCGCTCCAACAGCGGGCGGCCGAAGAGCTTGCCCATTAGCGGGTCCTCACTGTGGCTTAAGATGCGGTTGCCGCTGATGCCAAGGCCGACCACTCCCACGGCTTCATCCGTCACCGTGCGAATACGCGCGGCGAGCTTTGTGGGAATGTCGTTGATAATGGTGGAATCGCCGACCAGGGCGATGACACGTGTGTTTTTGGCAGATACTTCCAGCCCCGTGAGCACCGGGACGACGCGGAATTTCACCATGCGCATGGAAACGGCGCTGTCCAGCCGTGCCTTGCCGATGGGATTGCCCAGGGTCAAAAAGCTGTCTCCCCCGGTGGTGCCCACTGTTTTTAGGCCGCTGAAGGAGCGCAGGTAGAGGTCAACCGCCAAATATTCCCCGGCGCTGACCGATAGGGGAATGGGGTCGCTTACAACGGTCTCCCCGGGCGGAATGGTGACCTGCGGCAGGCCGGAGAAGGCGGCGGGGACGCTTGTCCCGCTCTGAATACCGCTGGCATATTCACCGCTGGCGCGGGAAACAGCGCAGGCATTTACCGTGAGCGGTGCATCCCCAAATTGGTTGGAAAGGCGGATGCGCAGCTGCTCCCCGGTGACGGTGTTGCAGATGCGAATACGCGCACCGGTATATTTTCCGCTCACGCTGATGTCCCGGCTGCCCACATGAAACTCCGCCTCAACAGGGGCGCAGGCCCAGGAGGCCACCCATTGTTCGCCGGAACGCGCTTCTTCAGCCTTGACGGGTAAAACAAATGCGCCGCAAAACAGCAGCGCAGCAAAGCAAATACAGTAAAAACGTTTCATGTTCCAACCCCCACCATCAAATTAAAAATAGTATAACAGAAAATGAAGTGTTTGGAACAAAATTTATATAATTTTATGCGACAACCAAAAAAATTGAGCCGGCGAGGGCAAGCTGTGCGCCAAAATACGTTGTAATATTTACGACCTTAACCGGGAATCCCGCCTCTTTGCGATAACGCAGATAGAGAATCAGCGAATCAGAGAGCACAAAGCTGCAGGAACCGAGAGCCAGCAACGCAAAGGCACTGCGGGCATGCGGAGCACGCGAACCAAGCAAGCGAATGCCCAGCCACCAAGCCTTCACCATCATTAATGTAATGGTCGCAACATAGGGCAGCATGATATATTTCATTTTTCCCAGCGGCAGCTTGGCATGGTATACGCTCCCTGCCGTAATGAGCAAAATAGAAAAATAAGCGATTACTTCAACAGGCGAGAAAAACGCGGTCTGTCCAAATAAATCATGCAACGCAATATAAAATGCAATAATGTACAGCACATGCCCGCTTAAAAAGCCCACAGCACCCGCCCCAAAAAACACGTCTTTTGAGCTCACGTGCAACAAAAAGTCGCCCAGCCAGCAGGCGCAGAGCCCCAGCAAAATAAAACGCGCATAGCGGGAATCCCGCCCGCCGGATTGCATGGCGCTCACGCCCGCAAATAGAAACAGGGTGGAGCAAACCATTTTCAATACCAGCGATTTTTTTGTCTTTTTTGGCCAGCAATATTTTAGGTAAAGCGGAACAAACAAGCACTCCAACGCAAGGCAGATGAGGTAGACATAAGGCATCAATCGTTTCCCCTTTCTATTAACGGCAAAATTTGCCGTGGTGCGCGGGCTCAAGCAGCCCGGTTAAGTGGCGCATGCCCCATTGCACCATCTTTGCGATGACACGGTTGGGGAAAAACGCGGAAATATCCGTCGATAAAAAGTGAAAGCAGGACTGTACTGAAGGCATGCTGGAAGGCAGCAGCGTCACCTTCTCCCCCTTAAATTGCAGCCGTATTCTCCGCTCCACAATGGATTCTAATGGGCGGACGCGAATTTCCAGCGTATGTTCATCTGCCCAGGCAGCGGAGGCCTCAGCCGTGAAATTGATTTCCGCCAGACGTATCGGCGTGCGCCGCGCTGTGCCGTCCATGCCGCAGCTGACGGTGTTGGTTTCCGCGCCCTCCGTCCAGCGCAATTGGCAACTATCCGCCGCAAAGCGCAGGGAAAGCTTGTCAATGTTTCCCGCCTTGTTGGCGGACATGTAGACAATGCCCATGGAAAGCATACTCATTGGGTTATGTAACGCGTTCAACCCGCGCTTTTTTGCAAAGTGTATTTCCCGGCCCTCAATCTGCTTTTCCAATGAGCTGCGCACAGCGGCGGGCAACGTGGGAAGAGGCTCCAACGTAATCGCCGGCGCCTGCGGCACAATGCGCTCCGCACCAAACGCGGCGGGGAAGTGATTCCAAATGCAGTCCAGCACTTTTTGTTCATCTATCTCAGAGTTGGTGGTGATAATTACGGCGTCATAGTCCGGCAGAACGATGCCGAACTGGGAAAACATGCCGTCCATACGATAAGAGTTTGGCTGCACATTTTGCCAGAAGCAATAGCCATAGCCCATTTTTTTATCGCGTGAGTTGTTGCGCGCGCTGTTATCCACATGGCTGCGCGTAGCCAGCGCAACCCAATCGGCCGGGATGACCTGTTTGCCCTCCCACTGCCCATTCTGCAAATAGCACAAAGTAATTTTCGCCAACTCTTCCGTGGTGAGAAATAAACCCCACCCCCCGGCCTCTACACCGTTTTCGTCCGTCTCCCAAAACGGGTGGCGGAGGATGCCCAGCGGTTCGAACAAGCGCGGGCGCAAAAAATCCCGCACGGAACTACCCGTGACCTTATGTAAAATGGCGCAGAGCATATAGATATTTTCGTTGATATAGCTCCAATCCGTCCCCGGCTCATACTCCCATTTCGCGTCGAAAAACTGCTTCACCCAATTGCCTGCGCTCTTATCTGAGAGCAGGCTGACATTTTTTCCGCTGGTCATGCTCAACAGATGGTGCACAGTCAATTTTTCCAAAAATGCATCCGGCGTTTGTGGGCGGTACGCGGGGAAAATATCCACAACGCGCGTTGCAGTTGTAAGCAGCCCCTCGGCAACGGCAAAACCGATGGCGGTGGAGGTGATGGATTTACTGACGGAATACATCGTATGCGGCAGTTCCGGGCCATAGGGCTCACGCCAGGCAGAAAAAGCAATCTTCCCGTGGCGCAATACCATGAAACTGTGGTTTTCAATGTTTTTCTCGCGCAGTTCCGCAAAAAATGCCTGCAGCTCTCGGGAGTCTAGCCCGAGCTCCTCCGGGCAGGCCGCCTTCGGAAGGTGACCACCTTTCTGTTGTATTTCAAGCATAGCGATTCCCCTCAATAAAGAATTTCGTTGTCAGTATAGCACATTCTACCCACAGTTTCAAGAATATACGCCAAAATAATTGTGCAATATGCAAAGTGAATTGTTACGAAATTGTTTCGCGGCAAAGAGAATGGAAAAAAGCATAAAGAAAAACACGAAAATGCTGTCAAAAAAGCTGTATATATGGTATAGTAGCAGAAAGAAACATCTATATGCGTGAAATAGGGTGTGTTACTGATTTTACAGGAAGAAAATCTGCTCATCGGCATCAACGCGGTGCATGAGGCGCTGCGCAGCGGCAGGCCGGTGGATGCGATACTCTGTGCGCTGCCCTCGCCATCCGGCGCGGCGGCTGTTTTGCTTGCACAGGCGAAGAAAAACGGCATCGTCATTAAGCAAACCGATGCCAGAAAGCTGGATCAAATCTGTGCCGGGCAGGTGCACCAGGGCATTGCGGCCTATGTGGCGGCGCATGCCTATGCCCAGCTGGAGGATATTCTCGCCCTCGCTGCCCAGCGGGGGGAAGCGCCGTTCGTGATTCTTTGCGATGCCTTGGAGGATCCGCACAATCTCGGTGCCATCCTGCGTACAGCGGAAGCGGCGGGTGTGCACGGGGTGATTATCCCAAAGCGGCGCAGCGTGTCACTGAATTTTACGGTTGCCAAAACCTCGGCCGGGGCGGTGGAATATGTTCCCGTCGCCCGTGTGACGAACCTCAATCAGGCGATTGCGGAATTAAAACAGCGGGGGTTGTGGATTTACGCCGCCGATATGGGCGGGGTCGATTACCGCAAACAGGATTTTTCCGGTCCGCTTGCGTTGGTCGTGGGCTCGGAGGGGAAGGGCATCAGCAAATCCGTGCGCGAGGCCTGTGATTTTACCGTCTCTCTGCCCATGCGCGGCAAGCTGAATTCCTTGAACGCCTCTGTAGCGGCGGGTGTGTTGCTGTTTGAAATCATGAAATATAGATAGAAAGTACCGATGTGCTGTTTAGGTGGTGAAAGGCAATGGATGATACAAAGGGCTTGAGCGAAGGCGATATTTCCCTGGAAAAAATCCTGGAAGAGGCAAAAACGCTGGCGAAAGAGCGGCCGCCGGCTCCCGATTTCCCGTCTCCCAATCCGCAGCGGCTGTGGTCGGCTATGGATATTGACCAATTGCTGGCCGAAACCCGGCGGGATTTGCCCACGCGGCGGGAGGAGACGCCACCGCCCGCACAGGCTCCGGCACCGGCGGCGCAAGAACCCCTGCCGGAAGCGAAGCCGCCGGAAATCCCCGCCCAAGCGCCGGGGCCCGAACCGGAAATCGTGCAGCAGGAGGCAGCGGTGCCGGAAGTAGCTCCCGAGCAAGTGACGCCCAGTGCTCCCATGCCGGATGCCGAGGAGCGTATTGCGCCGCCGGAGCAGGCCGAGGCCGGCTCGGATGACATTTTTGTCATACTCTCCGCCAATCAAAAGCCCAAGGGTGAAAGAAAGGACACAAAAAGCCATAAGCGCGACCGCTTTTTTGATACCCTTCAGGTGGCCGACCCCGCCGACATCCGTCCGCGGGAAGACGGGCCGATTGAAAAACCGGGGATTTTGCTGGAGCCGGGTAATCGCGATAAAACGGCGGATTTGGAGCCCCTGCCGACCATTATTTCCGCGGATGAAATTCTGCGCGGGGCGGTAGAGTCAGAAAAAACGAAGGTGCATCCGCTGAAGGCCGCCAAGGTTTCGCCCCCCGTGCCGCCGGAGGAGGAGCCGGATTTTGAAGAGAACCAGCTGTTGCTTTCCGGCTTTGGCGAAAAGTTGGGTATGGAGCAACTGAGTGAAGATGAAATCGAATCCGAGCTGCAGGAAAAGCGCAAGGATAAAATTAAGGCCTTTCGTCTGACGGCGGAGCATATCGCCGCCTCGGAGCGAGAAATCCATGCGCTGCAAACCGGTGTAATTGACCCGCCGCCGCCGAGCACGGGCAGGGACGACCCCCTTTCCCGCGAGGATGAGGATGAGCTTTCGGAATATTTACACCCGCAGCAATACAAGCGCCTGCGCAGCTCACTGATGAAAAGCACGCGCCGGACAGTGCTTCGTATTTTGCTGTTGAGTATTGCGTTTGTGGCGGTTTTTCTGTTAAATCTGCTGCCGCTGCTGTTCCAAAAACGGACAGATGCCATCCCGGAGCTACTGCGCCCGGACGGCTTTGGCCTTGTGTTTTTGAATTTCTTTTTGCTGTTTGTGCCGGGCATACTATGCTTGCCGGAAATTTTGGCGGGGCTGCGGTCGGCCTTATTGGGCAAGCCGAAACATGACTCGCTTGCAGGCATCCTGTTTTTGGTGGCTGTTATCAGCGATGTGCTGCAGATGCTGTTTTACCGCAACAACGGCACGGTTACGGGGCTGTTTGCCGCCAGCGTGCTGTTTCTGCTGTTGATGAATCTGCACATCAAACGCCTGACCCTGCGCAGGACGACGGATAACCTCATTTTTTGCGCGGACAGCTACAAACGCAGCCTTTACAGCGTCACGGAAATTGAGCGGGATGCGGACGCAACGGAAATCGGCCGCGGCCTGCTCATGGGTAAGCCGGAGCTGCTGTATTCCCATAAAATCCGCTTTCCCGATTATTTATTGCGCAACTCCTTCCGCAGTGAGATGCACAGCAAACAAACGCTGCGCCTGCTCGTTTGCTCCGTTTTGGCGGCTATTGCCTCCGCCGCGCTGTATACGGTTCTGCAGGATAATGTGAGCTACGCGATTTCCGCATTTACCGGAACCTTGATTTTAGGTGTGCCCATGAGCGTTTATGCGGCGGCGGCGCGCATGCTGCATTTGAAAAACAAAAAGCTGCATCGCATAGGAGCCGCCATCGTCAGCCTGGACGCGGCGCAGCAGGTGAATTTCAGCAATGCTGCCGTTTTGAATGCAGGGGATTTGTTTAACCGCGCCTTGTGTGACATGCACGGGATGAAGGATTACAAAAATGTGCGCATTGATGATGTGCTGCTGTATACAGCGGCCATGGTAGTGGAATCCGACGGCCCCTTGACGGAAGTGTTTGAAAAGGTAATCGTGGGGCGGACGGAGCTGCTGCCCAAGGTGAAAAACCTGCACTATGAGGATAAGCTGGGGCTTTCTGGTTGGATTCATGGGCAAAAGGTGTTTCTGGGGAACCGCGAGTTACTGCATTTGCACGGCATTGAAGTCCCCGCCAAAAGCAGTGAGGAGCGCTACCTTAAAAAAGGGCGCAAGGTGCTGTACCTCGCCATCGCGGGGAAAATTGCCGCCATGTATGTGGTGAGTTATGCGCCGGATACGGAAATCACACCCTATATTGCGGATTTACCGAGCGACGGTATGTATCTTTTGGTTGGCACCAATGACGCGAATGTCTCCGAGGACAGCTTGGAACAGCAGTTCGATTTGCCGCATGGCTCCGTGAAAATCATGTCCTCCCAGTCCGCGCGCTTGTTCCGGGATTATCATAACGCAGAGAGTGACCGGGGCGAGGCGAGGCTGTTGCATGACGGCAAGGCCGCCTCCTTCTTCCAGCTCATTTCCGGCGCCGGGCAACTGAACAACGGCTTGCGGGTATACACCATGCTGCAATACATTCTAAGCGGCGTCGCCCTTGGCGCCATGCTGCTTGCTCCGTTCTTACATTTGCCGCCCTCTTATTTGGATGTGCTCTGCTGCCTGTTCCACAGCTGCTCGCTGCTGTTGTTGTTCACGGCCACACGGCACACCAACACAAAGCAAAATAGAAAGTGACCGATTGTTTATGAAACAAAAGCAAATCAAAAGAGCCTTCCTCCCCGCGCTGCTGGCGCTGCTGTGCCTGCTGTGCGCCTGCATGGGTGAAAAAAAAGAAGCGCCCGCCATAAAAACGCAGCACAGCATACAGGGCAAGGAGCTGGGCAAGGCGGAGTCGCTGATTCTCGAGGAGAGCGACTTTGCATACAGCGTGCACTACCCTGTGATTGAGATGCCGGAGCCCGACGGCCTTATCGCGGAGCAGGCGCAGCAGTTTGTGCAGCTGTTTGAAGAGCAAACCCGAGATTATAAGGCAAAAAAAGAAGAGAACCGTGCGGCAATGAATGCGGATTATCGAATTTATGCCGTGCAGCCGCAGCAGAACAACGCGCTGCAGCCGCGCTACGCCAGCATTATTTTCACAGTCAACACGGTGATTCCGCTGCAGGATATCAATGCCGAGCAGGTGTTTACACTATTGTTGGATTTAGAGAGCGGCAAGGCGCTGCAGGTCGATGATGTGTTTTCCGGCGACTGGAAAACGGTGGTGAGCGAAAAGCTGCAAGAATATTTTAAGAGCAATCGCCTGTATGACGGGCTTTGGGATACACCGAACTTTCGTGAAAAGCTAAGCGCCTCCTCGGGGAATTTTACCCGTTTTTCTGTGGCGAACGATGCAATTAACTTCTATTTTGATAAAGGTGAGCTGTTTGATAAGGATACGGGAGACACTGCCGTTTTAACCCTGGATGCGCTGAAAAGTGTGCTGAAAATCGACCTGCACGAGGTGCCCGCCCCCACGGTAACAAAACAGAGCGTGCCCAATAAACCGAAGGGCAAGGGCGGCGTCATCGCGCTTTCCTACGACGACGGACCCTCTGACCAGGCCACCCCGCGCATCTTGGATCTTCTGGAGGAAAACAACGCAAAGGCAAGCTTTTTTGTGCTCGGCACACGGTTGCCCGGGCGGGAGGACATCGTGCGCCGCGCCATTTCTTTGGGCTGTGAGATTGCAAACCATTCCTACGACCACAAAATCCTTACCCGCGTGAGTGATAAGGATTTGCGCTTTGAAGTGGATAAAACCAACGAGTTGATTCAGGAAATTACGGGACGCGAATGCCTGCTCTTCCGTGTGCCGGGCGGCAGCTATAAAAATATTGAGAAAAAAATTAACATGCCCATTATTCTCTGGTCCATCGATACCAACGATTGGCGTGTGAAAGCCGCCGGCTCCAAGCCCGCGAACGACCCCGAACGCATTAAAGCCGTGAACAAAGTTGTCGATTCCGTGCTGAACAATGTGCGGGATGGCGACATCGTCCTCATGCACGACCTCTACTCCGTAACCGCCGACGCCTCAGAAAAAATGATTCCGGAACTAATTAAAATGGGCTACCGGCTTGTGACGGTGGAAGAGCTGTTTGAAATAAAGGGAAAAAGCCTGGAAAAGGCGGGAGTTTATACAAGCGCACGGTAATATATGATGAAACAAAAATGGGCTGTATCACACGGAATGCGTGATACAGCCCAAATCCATTTGTTACGCTGGAAAAAAATTACTCTGCAATGGCTTCCGTTCCGGAGGCGGTCTTTTGCGCCTCGGCGCGGCGGGCAAGCAGCTCCTCATACATGCGCTCGCGCTTGTCGCCAGTCAGGTCATAAAACAGCTTCGGGATGATGGAAAACAAGCCGCCTGTTAAGAAGGGCATAATCATCGCCATGGTATACAGGGCAAACTTGGTTTCATCGGACTGCAGGCCGTAGCCCTTGCTCAAGTCGTAGCCAAAACGCTTCATCAAGAAGGTCTTTGCGGAGCCGCTGAAGGTGCCGACCAGCTTTTTGGCAAGGCCCTTTGTGGTGGCTGTCATACCCTCGGTGCGGTAGCCGTT
This sequence comes from Oscillospiraceae bacterium, assembly GCA_031549535.1. Taxonomy (GTDB): domain Bacteria; phylum Bacillota; class Clostridia; order Oscillospirales; family Acutalibacteraceae; genus JAVBPP01. Next base: position 9,075 of record JAVBPP010000111.1, on the reverse strand, counting down.
TTTCCATTCGCAGTAGTCCATCGCCTCGTTGAACATTTCGGAGGGAATGACCTTGCGTATGCCGTAAACACTCATAAACAGTGTCTCCTGCACCATCAACAGCGGAACCATAACACTGGTTTTGCGATACCAGCCGTTCGGCCCCTTGCCGCCGATACAGCCCAGGCAGTAAACTCCCGCAAACAGGATATCTCCCAAGCTCCCGCCGGCAATCCAAAGTGCTTTTGTGGAGAAGCGGCGCCGCGCCCAGCCAACGTAGGCATAGCTTGCGTTGGAGACCAGGCCGCCGGGGATACCCACAACGCTCTTCCAGGAGATGGAGCCCAAAACATCGATATAGTAGTTATTCATGCCCGAGCCGATGGAGAACGCGCCAAGGAACTCGGAAAGGGTGATGAGCAGGATGGGCTTGTTGTTTAAAATGGACTGGATGCCCTGCTTGATGCTCGGGCGTTCCTCGGATTGAATCACGCGCTCCCGCGTGGAGAGGAAGAACCACAGCGCCAACAGGCCGCTGACAATCGTGGTAAACACGCCCATGCCAACGTAAACGCCCTTCATGGAAATGTCCAGCACCTTGTGGTTTACCAGGTCAATCGTAGCGCCCATGAGCAGCTCAGGCAGTTTTTCCACAAAGCCGGAAAAGAAGTTGGCCTTGGTAATCAGCCGCGTTCGGTCAACCGGGTGCGGCGTTATGGTGGCGAGCATGCCGGTTTCCGCAATGCCGCGGAAGGTATCCGTCCCCTCGCGCACCAGCGCAAGAATCAGGAAAAACACGAATTTCATCATATTCATCGGGTCGTCGTTAAAAAACAGGGGCATCATCCAATAAATGCAGGCCCCCAAGGTGCCCGGAATGGCAAAGGTGATTAAGTAAGGCTTGAATTTACCCCAACGTGTGCGCGTTTTATCCACAATCGCGCCGATAAAGGTATCGTTTATCACGTCCCAAATGCCATTGATGAGGTTAATGATGGAAATCAAGTCCAGGTCAATTTTTAATACATCAAATAAAAAACGGTCATTGTAAGTGCTGATATTGAAGCTTTTGGAAACGTCAAAGGCTACGTAGGACAGCGTTTCCCTGGTGCCGACATAGCGCCGATCTTGATACACAAGATTGGTATTTCTCTCTTCCTGAGGCAAAAGAACCCCTCCACCTTTCATACTTTGGGAACAATTAGGCCTATTGTAACACAAGGTTCCAAAAGTGGCAAGCGAAAATGATTATATTTTGTGTTTTTTGCTGTTTTGTTTTAGAAATGAATACAAATATCTGCGCCGCAAAACGCACAACGCTGTGCTTTGCGGCGCTTTTGCATATGATCCAAGTCTCGCTAATGTATTAGCTTGTTACGCGCTTGCGCTTTTAACAAAAGTTGTTTCACCTTGTTCTTGTCACTGTCGCTCATTTTTCTGTATAACAATAAAAACTTCCACTCTTTTTGCGATAATTCCGTATCCGTATACAGCATTTCTTCAACGTCTTTATTATCGTCCATTGGCAGAGTCCCCTTCTATTTTATTGCAAATTAATCCATTTTTACTACTGTTTGGTGCAGGAGTAATACGGATGCGGTTATTTACCGAAACACCGTCAAGCATGGATTATAACAACTTTATCCAAGCTAATGTTTTTGGACTCCTCGTGTTACGCTGTCTGGCTTTGCTGCGCCATAACTTGTTTGATTAACAGTTCGTTTCCTAGATCCGTATGAATAAATTCTGCAAGCTTTTTTAGTACCTCAAAGCCAATTGCGATTTGATCGTGGCTTAATTCCCTCAGCAAATCAGTGGCGGATAAGGGGTCAATGATGCCAAAAATGATATAATCGGTTGTAACGCCGGTTTTTTTACAGATAACGGCAATCAATTCCACCGATATTTTTTGTCCGTTTTCGATTTTTCCCACATATTGGCCTGATTTCCCAATCAGCTTTCCGAATTGCATTTGTGTCAGCTTTCGTTCACAACGCAGAGCCTTAATCCGTTTTCCAACGTCTTCCCACAGCACCGAATCACCTCCTTTTTTTCACTCGCTTAATTATACAGCTTGTGGTATAATAAGATGCGAACATCGGGACGGATGTTCCTTAATGTGGAAGGGAGCTTTTTTTATGGATTATGAAAAGCCGATGAAGCTATTGCTGATTGAGGACGATGTTTCCGCGTGCAGAAGCTTTATGGAATGCGCCAACAGCAGAACCGACCTTGTTTTTGTGGGCATGACCGGGCGCAGTGACGAGGGCTTGGAGCTTGTGAAAAACAAATTGCCCGAGGCGGTTATTTTAGATATGGAACTCAACTGGGGCGCGGGTTCCGGGCTTGAGTTTTTGGACAAATTTATCAAGATGGATTTCAGCATACGCCCTGTTGTGGTGGTAACAACGCGCAACCGTTCCGAGATGATTCAAGAGCAATTACACGATGCATACGGCGTTGATTGGATTTTTTGCAAACTGCAGGAGGGCTACAGCCCGGATATGGTTATCAGCCATCTGCTTAAATTCCGGCCCTATATTCATAAACGGCGCGGTAAAGGAAGAACCCTTGAAATGCAGACGCTGGAAACGCCTGAAGAATTGAACAACCGCCTTACCCAAAGAATCAATGCCGAGTTAAACGCCTTTGGCCTTTCCGTCAAACTCAAGGGCCGCCAAGTCGCCGAGGAGGCGATTGCGCTCGTTCTAAGCCGGGACAGAGGGGATTCCGACAGCGTGTTTCACGACCTCGCCAGAAAGCACAAAACCCATTACAACAATATTATCCGCAATTTGCAGACGGTAATCAATGACGCCTGGGACAACCATGACGACATGGAAGCCCTGCTTAAGGTGTATACCGCCCCCGTGCGCAAGGATACGGGCACACCCTCCCCAACCGAGTTTGTTTATTATTACGCCGATAAGATACGCAAGGATATGTAACGCAGGTTGTATTCCTCTGTTTCAACCTATTGGTTTCAAATATAACAATTTAGTTTCGTCTTCGCATGGTATAACAGCGATAAACGTCATTCCCCCCAAAGCACAAAGCAAAGCCGCAGCGCCATGTGTTGGCGTTGCGGCTTTTATAGGCCTATTGTCTTGCCTGTCTGTAATACTATTCGGCTTGTGTCTGCGTCCACTGCGCACTTTCCTGCTCAGTGAAGACATAGCGGCCGCTTTCACAGTTGCATACATACTGCTTCCCAGCCTTGAGTTTGCCCTCCAGCATTTCTTCAGAGAGGCTGTCTTCAATGTCGTGCTGGATGGCTCTGCGCAGGGGTCTTGCGCCGTAGATGGGGTCAAAGCCCGCTTTGGCGATGCTTTTGACGGCCTCCTCGCTGAAATGCAGGGTGATGTCCAGCTGGCCGATGCGGCGGGAAAGCTCCGCCAGCATGCGGCGTGCGATTTCTTCAATGTCCGTGTCAGAAAGCTGGTGGAATACGATGATTTCATCCACGCGGTTCAAAAATTCCGGCTTAAAGGTTTTGCGCAGCTCACCCAGAACGGAGTCGCGGATTTTTTCCTGCGCGAGATAGCCGCTATCCTCCTGCGTGCTGAAGCCAAGGCCAGTTGTTTTTTGCGTAATCAGCTGCGCGCCGACGTTGGAGGTCAGGATAATGATGCAGTTGCGGAAATCCACCCGGCGCCCCTGCGCGTCGGTAAGAAGGCCGTCCTCCAAAATCTGCAGCAGCATGTTGAACACGTCGGGGTGCGCCTTTTCAATTTCATCAAACAGCAGCACGCTATAGGGTCTTCTGCGCACCTTTTCTGTCAGCTGGCCGCCCTCGTCATAGCCCACATAGCCGGGCGGGGAGCCAACCAAGCGGGAGACGGTGTGCTTTTCCATATATTCTGACATGTCAAGGCGTATCATGGCCGCCTCGTCCCCAAACATAGAGCGGGCAAGGGTTTTGCAAAGCTCCGTTTTGCCAACACCCGTGGGGCCTAAGAAGATGAACGAGCCTGTCGGGCGTTTGGGGTCCTTCAGCCCAACTCGGCCGCGCCGAATGGCTCGGGCAACGGCGTTTACGGCCTCGTTTTGGCCAACGATGCGCCGGTGCAGCTCCTCCTCCATGTGTAATAGGCGTTCACTCTCCTCCTGGGTGAGCTGGATGATGGGAATTCCTGTCCAAGCGGAAACAATCTGCGCGATTTCTTGCTCGCCGACCTCGCCCTCGTTGCGGCGGATTTCATTCTCCCAAGCCTGCTTTTGCTGCTCCAGCTGCTCCTGCAGCAGGCGCTCTTCATCGCGGATGGAGGCGCAGCGCTCAAATTCCTGCGCATTGACTGCGGCGTCCTTCTCCTTGCGCAGCTCCTTCAGCCGGTCTTCGGCGGCCTTTAAATCCGGCGGGGCGGTGACGTTTTGCAGCCGCACGCGGGAGGCCGCCTCATCCACCAAATCGATGGCTTTATCCGGCAGATAGCGGTCGCCGATATAGCGGGAGGAAAGGCGCACAGCCGCGTAAATGGCCTCGTTCGTGATTTTTACCTTGTGATGCGCCTCGTATTTATCCCGCAGACCCTCCAGGATGGCAATGGCCTCCTCCTCGCTGGGCTCGCCTACGGTGATGGGCTGAAAGCGCCGCTCCAGCGCCGCGTCCTTTTCAATATGCTTGCGGTATTCCTCCAGCGTGGTTGCGCCGATTACCTGCATTTCGCCCCTGGCAAGGGAGGGCTTGAGAATGTTTGCGGCATCCGTTGCGCCCTCTGCCGAGCCCGCGCCGATGAGGGTGTGCATTTCGTCAATAAACAAAATGACATTGCCGTCCTGCGCCACCTCGTCCAGCGCTGTTTTGATGCGTTCCTCAAAATCGCCGCGGTATTTGGTGCCCGCAACCATCCCGGTCAAATCCAGGGAGACGATGCGCTTGCCCTTGAGCAGCTCCGGCACCTCGTCAGAGGCAATTTTCAGCGCCAGCCCCTCCGCGATGGCAGTTTTTCCCACGCCGGGCTCACCGATTAAGCAGGGGTTGTTTTTGGTGCGGCGGGAGAGGATTTGAATCACGCGCTCAATCTCCTGCTGTCTGCCGATGACCGGGTCAATCAGCCCCTTGCGGGCACTCTGCGTCAAGTCCCGGCCAAATTGCTCGAGGGTGGGGGTGTTGGACTTTTCCTTTTTTTTGGCGCTTACGTTGGAGCCGCCCATGCGTGCGGAGGCGGGGTCGTCCCCGGCGTCCGTGCCAAGGGTTTTGGCAAGCTCTTCCAGCAAATCCGCGCCGCTCACGCCAAGCTGGTTGAGTATTTGTAAAGCGGCGTTTGTGCCCTCCTTGACCAGGGAAATGAGCAGGTGCTCCGTGCCAACATAGCTGTGCCCCATGGTTCGCGCATGCAGGATGGCCGTATCAATAATGTTCTTGGAGCGCGGCGTTAAATTGCCGGGGGTGAGCACGGTCGGCACACCGATGCCCACGCTGGCGCGAATGATTTCCTCCACCCTCGCGGCGCTGACGCTTTTACTGCGCAGCACAGCGTGAGCCAGGCCGCTCCCTTCGTTTGCCAAGCCCTGCAGCAGGTGCTCGCTGCCGATATAGCTGTGCCCCATGCTCTCCGCCGCCTGGATGGCGGCATTTAGGGCGTAGTTTGCTTTTTCAGTAAAATTTGTAAATTCATACATGGCAAGTACCTCGTTTGTTATAGTGCTTTCGCTTGGGCGAAAACCTCGCGCACACGTTGGGCGCGTAGGGTATCTCGCTTTACGCTGTCCAGGTTTTCTCCCTGCTGCGCGTTGATGGTGGCGGGCTGCATGTCGAGAATCAACGCGTCCACGGTTTGGAGCGGCAGCTCAATGAGCCGGTGGGCAATTCCCATGCGCACAAGGGAAATATGGCGCATAAACTCTTCCGTGCTCAAAACCCGCGCCGTTTGCAGCACACCCAGCGCCCGGTAGACGGTGTCCTGCTCCGGCAACTGCTTACAAAGCTCCTGCGCTGCGCTGCGCTCCTGGTTAATCAGCTGCAGGGTGATGGATTGCAGGTTTTCAATCGCCGCCTGCTCTGTGATGCCCAAGGTGATTTGGTTGCTCAGCTGATAAATGCCCTCAATGCCGTTTGTGCCCTCGCCGTAAGCCCCGCGTATGGTGAGCCCCAGCTTGGAGACCGTGTTCGCCAAGCGCGAAATTTGCCCCAACCGGGTCAGCGCGGGCAGGTGCAGCATCACGGAGGCACGCATGGCTGTGCCAAGGTTGGTGGGGCATTGGGTGAGGTAGCCGATGCGCTCGTCAAACGCATAGTGCAGGCGTTCATCCAGCATGGAATCCACCTTGTTCGCAATGTCATAAGCCTGTTGCAGCGCAAGCCCTGGCTGCATCACCTGCAGGCGGATGTGATCTTCCTCGCAGAGCATCAGGCTCACGGATTCATCCTCGGAAACCAGCAAGACCCTGCCCTCGCGGGAGCTGGCAAACTCCGGGCTGATGAGATGCCGTTCCGCCAGGGAAACGGCCTGGGTGCGGGAAAGGCTTTTCATATCCACCGCACGGAAGGTGCCCGTTTGGTCACCCAGTAACGCCGCGCTAATGAGTTCGTTGACCCTATGTTTTCCCGCGATATCCAGCCGGGCGGGGAAGGGGAATTCATCCAGATTCCGCGCCAGTCGGATACGTGTGCTGAATACGATGTCATTGTTGTCGCCTGTTTCCAAATACCATTTTTTCATTATATGTCCGCTCCCTTCCCTCTAGTTCTCTTCCTGTTCCATGGCGCGTATTTCGTCGCGCAGTTTTGCTGCCTGTTCAAATTCCTGCGCCGCAATGGCCTGCTGCAGCTGGTTTTTCTTTTCCAGCAGGGTCTCTTCGCGGCTCGGCTCCTGTTTTTCGGCGGTGTGTAGGCTGGTTTTTCCGTTGTGGCTCACCTTGCCGTGGATGCGCTGCAGGGAGGGCTTGAGCTTATCGTAAAAGCTGCGGTAACAATCCGCGCAGCCAACCTTGCCCTCGCGCACAATGTCCTGGAACGAATACCCGCATTTGCCGCAGCGCTCCTGCGCCGGGGCAAGCGCCTTGTTTTGCATACTGTCTCCAAAAAAGCCGCCGAACATGTCGGAAAAGCTCAGGCCGAAGCCCGTAAACATATCGCCGTAACCCAGGTGCTCCGCGCAGTTTGCGCACAGGTGTTGCTCGGCAGTGTCGCCGTTGATGACCTGCTTGATGTGGGTGGTCGCCTCTCGCTTCCCACAGTTTTGACATAACATTCCAATCACTCCTAAAATTTCATTGTTGTGAGTAACATTTGCTTGAGTATCGCCGCGCGGGTTTGATCCCGCAGGGGTAACTCCAGCTGCTGCATGGCGGAGTCTGAGCAGGCGGCCAAAATCAGCGCCGCCGTTTGCTCCTCCAGCAAATTTCTATGATGCAAATTCATAATATGTGCGCGCAGGCTTGCCGCGTCAATTTCGCGGCCAATGGAATTGACCACATGCATCAGCATGGCGTCTCGGTCAAAGTGAATGCGCGTGATTTTGATATAGCCGCCGCCGCCGCGCCTGCTTTCCACTAAGTAACCCTGCTCCGGCGTAAAACGGGAGGAGAGCACATAGTTGATTTGGCTGGGCACACAGCCCAGCGCCTGCGCCAACTCGTTGCGCTGTATCTCCGCGCTGTCCGCCTGGGCGAGCATGTTCAAAATCATGCCCGCAATTTCACTGCTCAAATTCATGGGAACCACCTTCTCTGCCTTTGACTTTCTTTGACCTTAGTATACGCGATTTGCAGACCTTCGTCAAAGGTCAAAGAAAGTCAAAAATATTTACTTTGCGCCAAAATTTTAATTTAGCTCCCGTTTTCTTGCGTTTTCACATGATCTCTCTTATTTTCTTGCAATTGCTCCGTTTCCTCCTGTTGTAAAAGACCCCGGCGTGCGCGGTGAGAAAGGCTGCGTGGTTCCTCGGAAAAAGGGTCGCGGCTGAACTCCTGTGCAATTTCCATGTCGTCAAAATAATCAAACAACGGCTTTTTCTGCTGCCCGAATTGGTGTTTCATCGCTCGTTTCCTCCCGTATCACTGAATACTGTTAGTCTTTGAAACGGTCGTCAAAATATACGGACAAAAACGGTATGTTCGGCGGGACAAAAGCATAGAATGTAATACTATATGTTGTGAGAGGGCTGGAAGCGATGTTTGTTTATTCTGTAAAATCTTCCAAAATCAAGGGAATTGCCATTGTTTTGGTTGTCGCGCTTGCGCTGGGTGCGGTGTATTATTTCTTAACAGGGGAGGAGCCCGCGGCAAATGACGGCGGCATCAGCATGAAGGCGAGTAACGCCGGGGAGCGTGTCGCCTTTTTATCCCAGTTCGGTTGGGAAATCAATGAGGACCCGCTTGAGGTGGCGGAGGTCATTATCCCCGCGGAGTTTGACAACGCCTATGAGAGCTATAACAACATTCAAAAGAAACAGGATATGGATTTGGAGGCCTACAAGGGCAAACGCGCCAAACGCTGGACCTATGAAGTGAGCAATTACCCCGGTTATGAGCAAAAAGGCGGCTTGATCCAGGCGAACCTGCTCATTTATGAGGGCATGGTCATCGGCGGGGACATTTGCTCCGTGGAGCTGAACGGCTTTATGCAGGGCTTTGACTTTCCGGCGGCCAATAACGCCACAACCACAAAGGGCGGCACGGGCGCTTCGGTGACGGCAAAACAGTAATACTTGGGTCGACCACATAAAACAGGGCAGGGCACGGTGTAAATACCGTACCCTGCCCTTGGTTCAATAACTGCGCCCCTTCCTATACCAATTGGTATTACAGGCGCAGCTGTATCGCAAACAACAAATACAATAAAATGGGCAAGCCCATTGCGGATACAATTGTTACGGCGCTGCGCACTTTGTTTTCATCCCGCAGCAGCAGCCATAACAGGCGATAGCCCAAAATGCCAATACAACCGCCGAAGCAATTGAGCAGGACATCGTCAATATCGGTTGAACCGAGGGCAAAAACCCCCTGCACCAGTTCAACAAAAACACTTGCCGCAAGCACAAGCAATAGCTGCATCTGCGGCGCTTTCTTTTTGAAAAAGAAAGCCAAATAACCGCCGAAGGGAACAAAGGCAATGATGTTACCGACGACATTGGCAAAGGAAAATCGTTGGGC
>JAVBPP010000008.1:0-12984 GCA_031549535.1 Oscillospiraceae bacterium | reverse complement strand
TTTGGGCATTCAAAGTGTGAAGGCGCTTCGCATTCTCAACCGGTACGACGTGGAGAACATTGAGCAAAAGCTGTTTTTGCAGTGCTGCGAGACGGTGTTCAGTGAGCCGATGGTAGACCAAATTGTGGACGCGATCCCTGCTGCTGACACCGTCTTTGCAGTGGAGTTTCTGCCTGGACAGTACGACCAGCGTGCGGATTCCGCCGCGCAGTGCGTTGCGCTGTTAACCGGGGGCGAGCGGCCTCTGGTGCAATCCGCGCGGGTGTATGCCCTTTCCGGCGCCATCAGCCCGGAGCTGGTGCGGCAAGTGCAAAAATACCTGGTGAACCCCGTGGAGGCTCGCCTTGCGGCCATGGAATTGCCGCAGAGCCTTGCCATGCAGCTGCCTCGGCCGGAGCCCGTGCCGCTCATTGCCGGCTTGACACAGTGGACGGACGCGGATATCACCCAATACCACGCCGAACAGGGCTTTGCCATGACAGCCGCCGATTTGTGCTTCTGCCGCGATTATTTTAAGCAGGAGGGGCGCGACCCGAGCGAAACGGAGCTGCGTGTGATTGACACCTATTGGTCAGACCATTGCCGCCATACCACGTTTTTGACAGAGTTGACGGAATTGACCGTGGAGCCCGGCCTCCTTTCCGCCGCGCTGGAGGACGCGCTCAGCTCGTATCTCAGGGCGCGCAGCGAGCTGTATGGAGACAGGCAAAAGCCCGTCTGCTTGATGGATATGGCAACCATCGGCACAAAGCTGCTGAAAAAACAGGGCTTGGCCGATGATTTGGACGAGAGCGAGGAAATCAACGCCTGCTCCATCCATGTTAGGATTACTGTAGACGGCACAGAGCAGGATTGGCTGCTGCAGTTTAAAAATGAAACCCACAATCACCCAACAGAAATTGAGCCCTTCGGCGGCGCGGCAACCTGCCTGGGCGGCGCGATACGCGACCCGCTCTCCGGCCGCGCCTATGTCTATCAAGCCATGCGCGTCACGGGCGCGGGCAATGTGCTCACCCCGTTTGAACAGACCATGGCGGGCAAGCTGCCGCAGAAAAAGATTTCCACCGAAGCGGCGCACGGCTATTCCTCCTACGGCAACCAAATCGGCCTTGCCACCGGGCAGGTCGTGGAATTATATGACGCGGGCTACACCGCCAAGCGCATGGAAATCGGTGCGGTGCTGGGTGCCTCCCCCCGGGCGAACGTGCGGCGCGAGGTGCCGCAGCCGGGCGATGTGGTGCTCATGCTCGGCGGCAGAACGGGGCGCGATGGCTGCGGCGGCGCAACCGGCTCCTCCAAAGCGCATACCAGCAGCTCGATTGAGACCTGCGGCGCAGAGGTGCAAAAGGGTAACCCACCCACGGAACGCAAGCTGCAGCGCCTGTTCCGCAACCCGCAGGCGGCTAAGCTGATTAAACGCTGCAACGATTTTGGCGCGGGCGGCGTTTGCGTTGCCATTGGCGAGCTGGCGGCCGGGCTTTCGATTGAGCTGGACAATGTCCTCAAAAAGTATGAGGGTCTGGGCGGCACGGAGCTTGCCATCTCGGAATCGCAGGAGCGCATGGCCGTTGTGCTGAATGAAGCGGACTGCGAGGCCTTTATTGCCCTGGCCGGGCAAGAGAATCTGGAGGTGGTGCGCGTTGCCACCGTTACGGAAAACCCGCGCCTTGTGATGCATTGGCAGGGTGATACCATCGTGGATATCAGCCGTTCTTTTTTGGATACAAACGGCGTAACGCAGCAGGCCAAGGCGCGCATAAGCGCCGCTGACCCGGCGCAGTGCTACCGCACAGCTGTTCCGGAAGCCCTGGCGCAGCTGCCCCTTGACAGGGCTTTGGAGGCGAACCTCGCGCGCCTGGAGGTTGCCTCCCAAAAAGGCTTGAGCGAGCGTTTTGACGCGAGCATCGGCGCGTCCAGTGTGTTCATGCCCTTTGCGGGCAAACACCAGCTCACGCCGGAGGAGCTTATGTGCGCCCTGTTGCCCGTGGGTATGGGCGAAACGGACGACGCGAGCTTAATGAGCTACGGCTTTATTCCGGGGCTTTCCAAATGGAGCCCCTTCCACGGCGCAGCCTATGCTGTGACAGAGGCGCTTGCGAAAATTGCTTCTGTCGGCGGTGACGCCCGCAAATGCCGCCTGACGCTGCAGGAATATTTTGAGCGCCTGCGCGATGTGCCGGAGCGCTGGGGCAAGCCCGCCGCGGCCCTGCTCGGCGCACTGACCGCGCAGCTGGGCTTTGGCGTCCCGGCCATCGGCGGCAAGGACAGCATGTCCGGCTCGTTCGATGAGTTGGACGTTCCGCCCACTCTTGTTTGCTTTGCGGTGGGCATGACCAAGGCCTCCCAAACGGTTTCCGCCGCGTTTAAAAAGGCCGGTTCTCATGTATATCTGGTACAGCTGCCCGTAGACGCAAGCAGTCTGCTGCCGGATTTTGCAAAAGCCTCCGCGCTGTTTGACACAGTTTCCGCCGCAATCCGCAGCGGCAAGGCGCTGAGCGCGGGCGTTGTGAAAGAGGGCGGGGCCGCGGCCTGCGTCTGCAAGCAATGCTTTGGCGAGGGCTTTGGCTTTCGCTTTGCGGACGGCCTTTCCCGCGAGAGCTTATTTGCGCCCCTGGTCGGCTCCTTTGTGGTGGAGGCGGATGACCCGGCGGCCTTTGCGGGCTTTGCCTGCACGGAGCTTGGCACCATCCTTTCAGAAAACAACTTTAGCATAGCGGGCAAAACGCTCCCCGGCGAAAGCCTCTGCAAGGCGTTTTGCGGCACGCTGGAGCCGGTGTTCCCCACTTCTGCGCAACCCAGCTCTCAGATGCGCGATATCCCCCTGCAAACCGTACGCGGCACAGCTTCGCCTGCCCTTAAAATCGCAAAGCCGCGTGTGATTATTCCCGCCTTCCCCGGCACAAACTGTGAATATGACACGGCGCGTGCCTTCCGCCGCGCGGGTGCGGACGCAGAAATTTTTGTGCTGCGCAACCTAACGCCGCAGGATATTGAGGAAAGCACCGCCGCCTTTGCCGGGGCGATTGACAACGCGCAGATTCTAATGCTGCCCGGCGGTTTCAGCGCGGGCGACGAGCCGGAGGGCTCGGGCAAATTTATTGCCACCGTGCTGCGCAACGCGCGCATCAAGGACGCGGTAACCAGGCTGTTGCAGCAGCGTGACGGCTTGGCTTTGGGCATCTGCAACGGCTTCCAGGCGCTGATTAAGACAGGCCTGCTACCCTACGGTGAAATCCGCGATACGGCGGAAAACGACCCGACCCTGACCTTTAACAACATCGGCCGCCACGTCTCACAGATGGCCTATACCCGCGTCACAAGCGTAACATCCCCCTGGCTCTCCTTCGTGCATGCCGGGGATGTGCATGCCGTCCCGGTTTCTCACGGTGAAGGCCGTTTCGCGGCGGACGATGCCGCGTTGGAGCGCCTGCTGGCGAACGGGCAGATTGCCACGCAGTATGTGGATTTGAGCGGCACCCCTTGCGCCGCAATGCCCTATAACCCCAACGGCTCCGCCTGGGCAATTGAGGGCATCACCAGCCCGGACGGACGCGTGCTGGGCAAAATGGCACACAGTGAGCGGCAGGGCGCAAATGTCTGTAAAAATGTACCGTTCGAGAAGGATCAGCATATTTTTGAAGCAGGGGTTCATTATTTTAAATAGCGGTGATTGTAATGAAATACGCAATTGTATTATATGACGGCATGGCGGATTATCCCGTACCCGCGCTGGGGATGAAAACGCCGATGGAGAAAGCGCACAAGCCGGTGTTTGACCGAATGTCGCAGCGGGGCGAGGTCGGTTTGGTGCAAACAGTCGCCCCGGGGATGAAACCCGGCAGCGATATTGCAAACCTAAGCGTTTTGGGCTATGACCCGGCGCTGTACTATACCGGCCGCTCCCCGCTGGAAGCGGTAAGCATGGGTGTAACCATGGGGGATGACGACATCGCCCTGCGCTGTAACCTCGTAACCCTCAGCGAAGAGGCCGCTTACCGTGAGAAAACCATGTTGGATTATTCGGCGGGTGACATTTCATCAGAGGAAGCCGCCGAACTGATTGCAGCCGTGCAGACGCATTTCGGCAGCGACAGCTTTCATTTTTATTCCGGCGTAAGCTACCGCCACTGCCTGATTCACCACGGCGGCACAACGGATTTGGGGCATATGACGCCGCCGCACGATATCTCCGGGCGCTGCATCGGCCGATACCTTTCGCAGCACGGCAACGCCAAAATTTTGCTAGAAATGATGGAGGAGAGCGTCAAGCTGCTCTCCTGTCACCCGGTCAACCGGCTGCGCAGCGCAAGGGGCGAAAAACCCGCCAATGCCATTTGGCTTTGGGGGGAGGGCAAGCGCCCCGCCCTGCCCGCGTTTGAAAAGCTCTATGGCGTAAAGGGCAGCATCATTTCCGCGGTTGACCTGCTCAAGGGCATCGGCATCTGCGCGGGCATGCGCACGCCGTCGGTGCCCGGCGCAACCGGTTACCTGGACACCAATTTCGCGGGCAAGGCCGAGGCGGCCGTTCGGGAATGGCAAAGCGGGCAGGATTTGGTCTATCTGCACATTGAGGCTCCGGACGAATGCGGCCACCGCAACGAGCCGGAAAACAAGCTGCGTTCCATTGAGCTCATAGACGAGCTGGTGCTGCCGGTTCTGCTTTCTTACCTGGAGACGCAGGACGACTACAGGCTGATGATACTGCCGGATCACCCCACGCCCATCGTGACGGGCACACACGCCTCAGACCCCGTCCCCTATCTGATTTATCAAAAAAGCAAGCCTGTCGAGAGCGGCATTTGCTCCATCAACGAAAACAGCGCCGCCGGAACAGGTAAGCTCATTACAATCGGGCACAGTCTTATGCGCCATTTTTTGGACACCTGACGCCCGGAAAGGACATAATTATGGCAGAATATAATCTGGATACCAAATGTGTGCAGGCAGGCTACCAGCCGAAAAACGGCGAGCCGCGCACCCTGCCCATCGTGCAAAGCACCACCTATAAATACGAGAGCAGCGAGGAGATGGCAAAGCTCTTTGCGCTGGAAGCCTCCGGCTATTTTTACACCCGTCTTGCCAACCCCACCAACGACTCCGTCGCGGCAAAAATCTGCGCGCTGGAGGGCGGAGCGGCAGCTGTTTTAACCTGTTCCGGCCAGGCGGCGAGCTTTTTCTCCCTGTTTAACATCTGCTCCGCAGGCGACCATATCGTGGCCTCCTGTGCCATTTACGGCGGAACCTACAACCTGCTTTCCGTCACCATGAAGCGCATGGGCATTGAAACCACCTTTTTGCACCCGGACGCGGGAGACGAGGAATGGAACGCGGCCTTCCGCCCCAATACCCGCGCGTTGTTTGCGGAGACACTCTCCAACCCCACCCTCGTGGTGCTGGATATCGCGCGTTTTGCCTGCCTTGCGCATACGCACGGCGTGCCGCTGATTGTGGATAACACCTTCCCCACCCCCATGAACTGCCAGCCCCTTCTCCACGGCGCGGATATCGTCGTCCACTCCACCTCCAAGTACATGGACGGTCACGCCACAAGCATCGGCGGCGCCATTGTGGACAGCGGCAATTTTGACTGGGAGGGCGGCAACTACCCGGGTCTCACTGCGCCCGACCCCTCCTACGGCGGCGTGAGCTACACAAAAACCTTTGGCAAGGCCGCCTATATCACGAAGTGTGTGGTGCAATTGATGCGCGACCTGGGCTCCATCCCCGCGCCGCAAAACTCGTTTTTGCTGAACATGGGGCTTGAAACCCTGGCCGTGCGCATGGAGCGCCATTGTGCAAACGCCTTGGCCGTTGCGCAGTTTTTACAGCAGCATCCCAAGGTGGCCTCGGTGAGCTACCCCGGCCTGCCGGGCGACCGTTATCACGCGCTTGCGCAACGTTACCTGCCAAACGGCAGCTGCGGTGTTGTGAGCTTTATTTTAAAGGGCGGCAGAGCCGCCGCGGGCAAGTTTCAGGACAGTGTGCGCCTTGCGATGATTGCCACCCATGTGGCAGATTTGCGCACCATTCTGCTCCACCCCGCCAGCACCACCCAGAGCCAGCTCAGCGAAGAGGAGCTGCGCGCCTGCGGCATTGACGAGGGCATGATTCGCCTTTCTGTCGGCATCGAAAACGCCGGGGATATTCTTGCGGATTTGGAGCAGGCGCTGGAGAAGTGTGAATAATTTTGTTTTTTTCGTTGCCTTCCATAAATTTTAATGACCTTTTGTTGACAAATTCGCCGTTTTCCCTTATGATAGGAGTAGAATTTGAAATGGGAGACAGAACATGAAATATGTGCCGAACGTCATCTCCACAATTCGTTTTTTTATGGCAATTGCAATGTTTTTCCTGCGAAATAACTCAGTCGCTTTCTTGATTTTATTCTTCCTTTGCGGCTTCAGCGATGTTTTAGACGGCTACCTTGCGCGAAAATATCATGTAGAATCGGACCTTGGCGCAAAAATTGACGGCGTAGGCGACACAACTTTTATCCTGTCTTCTTTGGTCTCCGTGCTGTTAATTATTCCACTCAAGCCTCTTTGGGCTCAGCCGATTTACCGTTTTCTTGTGTATTGGATTGTGTTCCTCGTTTTGCACAAAACCTGCAACGCCTGCATCACACGCGTGAAATTTGGGCAGTTTAACGGTATTCATACGATTGCAAACAAAGTGGCCGGGAATATCCTGTTCTTTACCATTCCCATTTCGGTGATTACGAAAAATTTTCCCGCGCCTTGGTTGCTGTTCTGCGCCGGTTTGATTCAATTGTGCTTTATCGAAGAGATGATTATGCTGTTTAAATTTAAGGAATATAAGGTTGACCGCAAGAGCTTGTTTATTAAGGAAAAGGATGCATAATGATAGAAAGAGCAGCCTCCAACCGAGAACACCGGTTGGAGGCTGCTTCATTATAGGTTTCTTAACGGGGATTGCTCCAACTGCTGGCCAGGTTCCGGAAATCCGGCGTATCCGTCAGCGGAGTCCCCTCATGCAAATGCGTGATGCCAAGGCGCTTCATATCGTGATAGAATTGTCTGCCCGCCTCTTCCCGCGTTCCTTCATAGGGGAAGAATTCCGCTTTCATCATCTCACTTTTGTAATAGCGCAGCTGCAGGGCGGAGCGCTCGGTATTTTGCGCCTGCTGCGCTGTGGCGGCCAGCTTTTGGCAGCTGTCGAAATAGGCCGTTGCTTTCGCCAAATCGAACACCGTCAGCCAAACCGCCTCGCCCGGGTCAGCAAAAAGCTTAAATTTACTGCTGCGTTTTGCCTCAATCAAATCAATATAGGCCTTGATGTTTTGATAACCGGGGCCGTAATAATAATACAAAAATTCATCCTGCGCCTTTGCGAGATTGCAGTAGGGATCCCACATCAATTTGCCGATGAGATAGGCGCGCAGCTCCGCAAATTCGCCGCTGATACTCATGGAATTCGCCTGCATAAAGTAGCCCTGTGCACCGTTTTCATAATACATCTGCGCGTTGGGCTGCAGAATGCGAAGGTCTGGCATGGGGGTTAGGTAGTGCCCAAAGTTCGTGCCGTAATCCCAAACAATCAAATGCTTCGAGATGGCCGACCAGGTCTTGACATCTTCACAGAACTGCGGCTCGGAAATACGGTAGGGTTCAGCATGGTTGTTATCAATGGAACACAGCTGAATCAAGACATTGTCGGCCGGGCGCAGCGTTTTGGGGGGCGTTACGGTATACTGGTAGGCAAAGGTGTGAATCAACACATCAGGCCGTTTTGTTTTTACATAGTCGGCAATCTTGTTTACAAAGGTTAGCAGCGAACCTGCCGGGCTGCCCTCGGCTTTGTCGATAGCCGCGCACTGTGCACAGTGGCAATAGTTCTGGTTGTCGTTCTGCGATACAGAGAAAATATTGGCATTCGGGTATTCCGTCAGCCATCTGTCGAGATAGGCCTTGGTCAACTCCAGCACTGCGGGATTGGAAAGGCAACATTGGCCATCCACGCGTTTGCCGTTTTCGTCCATGGCAAAATACTCCGGATTTGTGGCAAAATACGTCTCCTTCGGCACAAAAAAGCGGAAGGTATGCCCCGCGTCATAACCGCCGAAAAGAATTAAGTCTTGCTGGCTGTTATCCATGGAACCGTGGCCGGGCGACATGGTGCCGTTAAAATGCATTTTGCTGCGCCAGCTGGTATCCTGCGCACGTACCCAAGAGGTGTGGCGGAAGGAAAACGCGGGTTTACTGCTGACGTTTGTGTCGCGCGGCAGTGCAAGCGCCGTTTGTTGCGGCACAAGCTCATCTGTCGGCGTAAACCAGCGGCAACCCAAAAAATCCTCTAAAAACCCATAAACGCCGTAAAGTGTCCCGCGCGCTTCACCGCCCGCAATCATCAGCTTGCTGCCAGAAACACGGATGCAATAGCCGTCGTCGCCGAGTGCTGCGCGGTCAACCAACGCATCCGCCGCGCGGTTCGTTTTGCCAACTATAATCTCCTTTTCCGTGGGCTGCGCGTCATCCGCCACTGTCGGCAGGGTAACGCCTGTGATTTCAAACAGATAGCTCGCCAGTTCGGCCGCCGCGCGCTTTTCGCTGCGGTGCGCATTTTGGCCATGCACTATCGTGTAACCGGAAACGCCGTCCTGTACCAGTGTCAACAGCTCGGTACCCGCAGGGTAGCTTGGCACAGTTTGCGGCGCAGCGGCCGCCGGAAGACCGTCATACCCAGGTACCAGCTCCGGAAAAATAGTTGCAAACGCGCCAAAAAAGGTCATGATTACGCTCATGAGGATGGATAGAATCGATGCCATGAAAGTTACCTCCTTATACCAATCACCTTTTAGAATGCTTGCAAAATTCGGTAACGAGCGTTTCATGTATGCGCTCTTGCCGAATTTTGCAAGAAGTATTCTTAATGGTGATTGGTATTACCGTGCTTATTTCTAGGCGATTGCGAAAGTCCCGGACGCGCAATGCGCGCCCCTACATGTGTGGGACGCCTTCTTATACTAATTCCAAGTAGAAAACTCGAATAGATTTGCGTGGATTTTTCGCGTTGTGCACGGCGGACGACGCTGCTTTACTGTCGTAAAGCAAGGAGGACAACAAAGCACAGCGCGAAAAAGACCGCAAAGATATCGAGGTTTCTATTCGGGATTGGTATTAAGATATATATACTGTAGGGGCGGCCATTGGCCGGCCGACGCTCCCGCCATATGCCGTTTGCTGGAGAAATTCGCCTTTTCCGATGCTTATGGCACAGGAAGTCGGCATCAGGCAACCGGAACGGTCACCCTTACAAATGTAGCCTGATAAAAAGGGAAAGCGCTACAACGTTGTCGTATACAACATCGCAATATCCTCTTTATAGATGAAACGAACATCGCTGTTGATGAAAAACGGGGCCTCGGCATCTTTATTGGACAAAACGGGGTAGGTAACGCCCCAGCTGATGCGAAAGCTCGGGTCGTCAAAGCGGATGCTCCGGTCACATTCCTTGGAATATGCCCTGTCCACCTTGTAAAACACTTCCGTATGATCCCGCAGGGTCACATAGCCGTGCAAAAAGCCGCGGGGGATAAAAAACTGCTGCTTATTCTCCTGCGTGAGCTCCACCGCCGTCCACTGTAAATAGGTGGGTGAGCCCTCCCGAATATCCACAGCGATATCCAGAATGCCGCCGCGTGTGCAGCTGACCAGCTTCGCCTGCGCCATGGGGTTAATTTGGCAATGCAGGCCGCGCAGTGTGCCCTTGCGTTCTGAAAACGATCGGTTGTCCTGCACAAAGGAGCTTGTCAGCCCGTATTTTTTTAATTTTTCATAGGAATAGGATTCATAGAACCAGCCGCGGTGGTCGCCGATGACCTTCGGCACTACTACAACCGCATCCGCCAGCTTCGTTTCATACACTCGCATATTTCGCTTTGCACTCTCCTCATTTTGCGTGGCAGAGCCTAACAAAACAGCCCATTCGCGGACAGGCTCAATCCTCCCGTCCCCAACGCGGCCTTTCACCCGGGCTCTCCGAATACAATATTTCTCCCTGTGCCACCCTTTTTAAATGCTGCCCATAGGCAGACTTTCCATATTTTCTGGCAG
Organism: Oscillospiraceae bacterium; assembly: GCA_031549535.1. Classification (GTDB taxonomy): domain Bacteria; phylum Bacillota; class Clostridia; order Oscillospirales; family Acutalibacteraceae; genus JAVBPP01. The sequence goes on along the minus strand of JAVBPP010000008.1, from coordinate 2,911 downwards.
TTGCAAGCAGCGCTTTTTTGGTAATCCAGCGCATATTATAGGCAATCTCCTCCGGTGCCGATATTTTGATGCCCTGCAGCTGCTCAATCGTTTTAATAAAATTGGAGGCGTCGTTCAGCGCGTCCACGGTTCCGGTATCCAGCCAGGCAAAGCCCCGGCCCATGAGCTTGACATCCAGCTTGCCCGCCTTTAGATAAAGCTGGTTGATGTCTGTGATTTCCAATTCCTTCCGCTTGGATGGCTTCAGGCTCTTTGCATACTCCACCACATGATTATCATAAAAATAAAGACCCGTCACGGCATAGTGCGACTTGGGGTTCTTGGGTTTTTCCTCAATCGAAACGGGGACACCCTTGCAATTAAACTCCACAACGCCGAAATGCTCAGCCTTTTCCACATAATAGCCAAAAATGGTTGCGCCGTCATTTTTAGCCGCAGCGCGCAGCATGTGCCCCAAACCGTTGCCGTAAAACAAATTGTCCCCCAAAACCATGGCTACGCTGTCTGTTCCGATGAAGTCTTCGCCAATCAAAAAGGCTTGCGCAAGCCCCTCCGGCTTTGGCTGCACCGCATAGCTCAGCCGAACGCCGAACTGCGCGCCATCTCCCAGCAGCGTTTGAAATTTCGGGGTATCCTCCGGCGTAGAAATCAGTAAAATATCACGAATTCCCGCGAGCATCAGGGTGGAAAGCGGGTAATAAATCATCGGCTTATCATAAACCGGCAACAGTTGTTTACTCGTCACCATGGTCAGCGGATACAGGCGGGAACCCGTTCCGCCCGCCAAAATAATCCCTTTCACGAACAGCGTCACCCTTCCCCAAAACGGCGAAAATATCAGCATAACTATAGCACTCCGTCATGCATAAGTCAAGATTGTGAAGCAACAACAAAACCGACTCTTGAAATTTGTGTTTGTTTCTCCTATACTGTAACAGGTAACGTTGCAAAGATTTCAGAATCATCAGGGGGTGCCGTGTTATGAAAGGAAAACGCCTTTCCCGGTTCACAAAGGTATGCATGAGCTGCGCAGCGCTCATGCTGCTGTGTGTGCTCGTTTCTACCACCAGCACTTATTTCGCAGGTAAAAAGCCTGCCGCAAGCCTCAATCCGCCGCCCTGGCCGACCTGGGCGCATGAACACTGGGTTTGGGAAAATGAGGGTACACAGGAATCGGCGATGAGCCATGTGAAGGGTTTCCTGGAGCGGGACATCCCTGTGGGCGCAATGATTATTGACCGCCCCTGGTCAACGGATGTGAACACCTTTGTGCCCGACCCGGAGCGTTATCCGGATCTGGCGGAACAGATTCAGCTTTACCACGACATGGATGTGCGCGTGATTCTTTGGGCCACCAGCGTGATGAACGACAGCTCCCCCTTATACGAGGAGGGCAAGGAGCTGGGCTACTTCCTGAACGAAGGAAAAAAGGTGAAATGGTGGGCAGGAGAGAGCGGCTTTATTGATTACACCAACCCCGAGGCCGTGGAATGGTGGCACAAGCAGATGGATACGGTGCTGGATATGGGTATTGACGGCTGGAAGGTTGACGGCACGGATCCATACATGATGCTGCTGACGCCGGCGAAAGGCAAGGGCGACAAAAACATTACCTGGGCGGAATACCGCGCGCAGTGCTACGGCGATTTCTTCCATTACACCCGCTCCAAGCTGGGGGACGACAGGGTGATTTCCGCAAGGCCGGTGGACGACCAGCTGCTGAAAATCGGCACCCCCCTCGTGTTCACCACCCCGGACATCAACTTCGCCGGCTGGGTGGGCGACAACGACAATGACTGGAAGGGCTTGCAACACGCGCTGACGAGCATCTTCGCTTCCTCACGCTATGACTTCGTCAGCTACGGCTCGGATATCGGCGGTTTCCGTTCGGACGATAAGATGTATAAGGACGTTTTCCTGCGCTGGACACAGCTGGGCGCATTCAGCCCCGTGATGGAAAACGGCGGCGGCGGGGAGCACCGCCCCTGGATGTTTGACGAGCAGACGCTGGACATCTACCGCAAGTTTGTGAAGCTGCACACGGAGCTGATTCCCTACCTTTACAGCCAGGCAGCCTATTCCTATGAGCTCCAAAAACCGACAATGCGCCCGCAGCCGGGGAAATTTACTTACATGCTCGGCGACGAGCTTTTGGTTGCCCCCTTCTACGAGGCAGGCAACAGCCGCAAAATTGTTTTCCCCAAGGGTGAATGGATTTATCTGTTTGACGAGGCCAAAACATACAACAGCGGCGTAAAAACACTGGATATTCCGCTGGATGAAGCACCGGTGTTCATCCGCAAGGGCGCCATCCTCCCCATGAATGTCACAAGCGACGCCACCGGGCACGGCACAGAGCACTCCGCCGCCTACACCACCGTGCTGCTCTACCCCAAGGACGGAGAAAACAGCTTTGGCCTATATGAGGAGGGCGGCAAGGGCAGCATGCTCTCCTACACAAAAGACAGCAAAACGCTCACCGTCCGCAGTACGGAAAGCAAACGCTCCCTGCTGTTGCGCATCCATGGTGAAGCGGAACCGGCTTCCGTCACCCTGGCGGGAGCCCCCCTGCAAAAAGCAGCCTCCATGGAGGAGCTGACCCGGCTGGGTGCGGGTTATTTCACAGAAAACGGCATCAACTGGATTGCCGTAAAGGATGTTTCCGCGGGTGCCACCATTACGGTTAATAGCTGACCATTTACAGAAGAAAATAAAGGCTCTCGGTGAATCTTTCACTAAGAGCCTTTATTTTAATAAATTCTACTTATTTTTTTATACCAATCTCCATTAGAATAAAGTGTACCCCGTGTCAAGGACAACATGGGTTTTTGCTCTTCCAAAATCAAAGGATATCAGCTATAGTAAAAGGGCTTTACCATTACGCAGGATAGTGCAACGCTGAGGAGCGACA